>JAAYEJ010000076.1 GCA_012728835.1 Candidatus Brocadiaceae bacterium
CTGGTGTGAACGTTCATTGAAGAACGGCGGGCGGGCGAGACGCCCGCCCCACAGCCGGCCGGAGGCCGGCGCTACGCGACGCGCCGGCGTCTCGCCGGCAGCCCGGTGTGAACGTTCATTGAAGAACGACGGGCGGGCGAGACGCCCGGCCCACAGCCGGCCGGAGGCCGGCGCTACGCGACGCGCCGGCTTGCGTGTGTGTGGCCTGGAGGGATGCCATCCTGCGCGTCCGCGTTGGATCAGGCCTCGCCGTCCAGTACGAGCAGCGCATCCGCCCAGTGGTCGGGACTTGAGAACGGCTGTGTGCCGGACGCGCGCAGGCTGCCGGCCGGGGACGCGTCGCCGGTCTCTGGATTGACCCAGACTGCGGAGACGGCGGAGCCTGCAAGCCTGTCCAGGTTGACCGAGAACGAAGTCGGTTCGGACAGGTAGACGACCGCCCAACGGCCGTCCCGATGGCGGGCGGCCAGGTGGAGCAGTCTGCCGTCGGTGCGGCCTCCCGAAGCCAGGATCGACTGATCGGGCACCATGAGCCACCACTCGGGCCGGGCCATGAAGAAGCGTTTCAGAATGCCCATCTGCACGGCGCCCGGGGCGTCCAGGGCCTCCCGCCACGTCGGCAGAACGCGCCAACTGTCGTTGTGCCCGTACGTGTGATGCGCGCCCGCAAGGTACGAGTAATACGCCTGTCGGCGAACCCAGAGCGGGCTGACCTCGAAGCCGTACTCCGACCCGGCCTCATAGGCGCCCTCGGCCATCAGGACGGGTTTGACCGGCCTCAGGTTGTAGTCGTGCGTCACCATCGGGCAGATCAACTGCACGTCCGCCCACGTCTGCATCGAGTTGAAGTCCAGCCAGTCCTCGTCGTGGATGAAGCTCGACGAGTAGGGCGAGGGATCGGGCTTGAAGGTGATGAGGTGGTTGCCGCCGTCACCCTCGTGCAGGCCGACGGCCAGTTCGCGCAGAACGGGGATGTACTCGTCCTCCGCGCGCGGCGTCATGGACCAGACGATCTGCGGGACGTCCCTGTAGCGCGTGGCCAGCCGGTGCGCCCAGGCGCGCGCATTCTCCGGCGTGAGGCGCTCTCGATATCGTTGGTGGTAGATCGTCATGGAGATTGCGAGATTGCACTCTCCGGCCATCCGCACCACGGTGTCGACGTCTCGGAAGTACTCCTCGTTCGGCGTCAGAGGGTCGTCGTTCAGCCAGGGCTTCTGTCCGCTGACGTTCGGCTGCGTGCCGTCGCCGACGCCGAGCAGCATGACCTGCACGAAGCGGAAGCCGTGCGCGGCCGTGCGCTCCAGGATCGTGCGAGCCTCCTCCGGCGTGTACTCCCGGAAGAGCTGCCACTGCGTGGTGCCGATCCAGAAGACCGGCGTGCCGTTGCCGTCGACGAAGTACCGCCCGTTCTCGCTCACGGCGACGGGGAACGCGACTTCCTGCGCCAGTGCCGGTGCACCGACCGCCGGCAGGGCGTCCGGCACCGCTGGAACCTGCCTCACCTTCTTGCCCATGGCGGCTGCTCCTCTCGCGTCCTGCAACGAAAGCGGGGGAGCCGAAGGTCCCCCGCCGGGCAATGCCTCCGGAAGCGTCTACCAGCGGAAGAATCGGTAGGGGTCGTCCCATTCCTCCGGAACGTCCAGGTAGAGGCCGTCCAGCCAGCGCTGTTCGCCCTCGCCGACCGGCGTCGCCCCGTCCGTCACGAGCGGAAGCTCGCGCGGATCGCGGTTGTGCACGTCCGCCGGCGAAACGCCGACCAGCGGCGAGTCGGTCCCGACCGCCTCGAAGCAGGAGGCGATGTGC
>JAAYEJ010000077.1 GCA_012728835.1 Candidatus Brocadiaceae bacterium
GCCGGGAACCACCCCTCGGTCGTCTTCTACTCGACCAGCCACAACGCCACCGGGTACGTGGACGACATGAACCCGGAGATGATCGACGGCGTGCACAACCCCCGCGACGCCTGGGCGGCGCAGAACGCCGAACGCGCCCTGCACGCCGAGGCGATCATCCGCCGGCTCGACCCCGGCCGGATCGTCTACCATCACCACTCGGGCAACCTCGGCTCGATGCACACCGTCAACTTCTACGCGAACTGGACGCCGATCCAGGAGATGTCCGACTGGTTCGGGCATTGGGGAACCGAGGGGGTCAAGCCGCTCTTCACGTGCGAGTACAGCACGCCGTTCCTCTGGGACTGGTCGATGTACCGCGGCTGGTACAGGGGCAAGCGAGAGTACGGAAGCGCGCCGGTGCCCTGGGAGTTCTGCCTGGCCGAATGGAACGCGCAGTTCGACGACGGCGCCGCCTACGACATCACCCCCGAAGAGAAGCAGAACCTGCGCTGGGAGGCCGAGCAGTTCGGGGCGGGCCGCATCTGGCACCGCTGGGACTACCCGCACAAGCTCGGGGCGATCGTGTTCGACTCCCGCTACCCCATCATCGCCGCCTACATCTCCGAGAACTGGCCCGCCTTCCGCACCTGGGGCGTGTCCGCCAACTCCCCCTGGGAGTACGGCGCCTACTGGCGGCCCCGCAGGGGCCTGCGCCGCGCACGCCGCGAGCTGCCCGTGGACTGGGACAGCCTGCAGCGCCCCGGGCTGAGCCCGGACTACGTCCACGAGCGCTACGAGCAGATGAACACGGCGTTCGAGCCGCCCGACTGGGTGCCCACCCCGGCCGCCGACGCCGTGTGCCGCTACAACATGCCGCTGCTCGCCTGCATCGCCGGGCCCCGGGACGCCTTCACAACACGGGGCCACAACGTCCTCCCCGGCGAGGCGTTCAAGAAGCAGCTCATCGTCATCAACAACTCCCGCGAAACGGTCACGGCCGAGTGCCGCTGGTCGTTCGGGAAGGACTCCGGCCGCGCGACGATCACCCTGCCCACCGGCGAGCAGGAGCGCATTCCCCTGTCCCTGACCGTGCCCCGCACGGCCGCGCCCGGCCGGCGCGAGCTGACCGCCGCCGTCCGCTTCAGCACCGGCGAGACGCAGACCGACTCCTTCGCGGTCGACGTGATGGCGAAACCGCGCGCCGTGCGGCGCACGCGCCGGATCGCGCTGTTCGATCCCCGCGGCGAGACGGCCGCCCTCCTGCGCACCATGGGCGTGCGGTGCGACGCGGTGGAGGCGGACGCCGACGTCTCCGCATATGACCTCTGCATCATCGGCAAGAACTCCCTGACGCCGGACGGCCCGGCGCCGGACCTGGCCGCCGTGCGCTCGGGGCTCAGGGCCATCATCTTCGAGCAGGCGGGCGAGGTGCTCGAACGCCGCTTCGGCTTCCGCGTCGCCGAGTACGGCATGCGGCGCCTCTTCCGGCGCGTGCCCGACAGCCCCCTGCTGGCCGGCCTGGACGGCGTGCACCTGCGGGACTGGCGCGGCGAGGCGACGGTCCTGCCGCCCCGCCTGGACCTCGACGTCACCGAGACGGGCCACACCGTGCGGTGGTGCGACATCCCGGTGACGCGCGCATGGCGCTGCGGCAACCGCGGGAACGTCGCCTCCGCCACCATCGAGAAGCCCGCCTGCGGCGACTTCCTGCCCGTCCTCGACGGCGGCTATGCACTCCAATATGCCGCCCTGATGGAATACCGCGAGGGTGCGGGCATGGTGCTGTTCTGCCAGACCGACGTCACAGGCCGCACCGAAGGCGACCCGGCGGCCGAGACGCTCGCCCGCAACCTGATCGAGTATGCGGCCGGCTGGACGCCCTCGCCCCGGCGCACGGTCATCTACGCCGGCGACCCGGCGGGCCGCGCACACCTGGAGGCCTGCGGCCTGGCGCCGGCCGCCCCGGACGCTGAGCTTGCGGCGGACCGGGTGCTCGTCGTGGCCCCCGGCGCCGCCCGGCAGCTCGCCGGGCGGGCGGCGGCCATCGCGAAGTGGCTCAGAGCGGGCGGGCATGCCCTGGCCATCGGGCTCGACGCCCGGGAAGCCAATGCCATCCTGCGCACGAAGGTGGCCACGAGACGCGCCGAGCACATCGCCGCCTGCTTCGAGCCCTTCGGGGCGGACTCCCCCTTCGCCGGCGTCTCGCCGGCAGAGGTGCACAACCGCGACCCGCGCAGGATGCCGCTCGTCACAAAGGGCGCCGCAGTGGTCGGGGACGGCGTGCTGGCCCGCGTGCGCAGCCGGAACGTCGTCTTCTGCCAGCTCACGCCCTGGCAGTTCGACTACTCGCGCGAACGGATGAACGTCAAACGCACCTTCAGGAAGGCGTCGTGCCTGCTGGCGCGGCTGCTGGGCAATATGGGTGCCTCGGGCGCCACGCGCCTGCTCGAGCACGTCTCGACGCCGCTCGGCGCGGGCGAACGACGCTGGCTGGACGGCCTGTACCTGGACGTGCCCGAGGAGTGGGACGACCCCTACCGCTTCTTCCGGTGGTGACGGACGCGCCTCAGAACGGCAGCGTGTGCCGGGTCAGCCCGAGGTCTGCGCGCAGCGCGCGGAACTCGGCCCGGAGCGATTCGCCGAAGGGCACTCCCTTGTCCTTCCGTTCGAGCCAGGCGTCGTGTTCCTTCTCGCCCGGCGTCCAGATGCGCTCGGCGCCCGGCGCCTTGCGGCTGTGGCGTAGCGCTCGGCAGATGTCGCCCGTGGTCTGCCTGAAGGCGTCCAGGTCGGTGAACGCCTCGACGTCGACCGCCAGGAAGAAGTGTCCGAGAGGGTACGGGATGCGCTTGCCATCGGAGTCGACGCCGCTCAGCGCCTTCAGAAACGCCCCCTGCTGCAGCGCCGCCGAGAGCATCTCGACAACCATGGCATAGCCGTAGCCCTTGTAGCCGGCCGTCTCCTCACCGAGCCCGCCGAGCGGCGTAAGCGCCGCCTTGCCCTTCACAAGGTCCACCAGGATCTGTTCGGTGTCCGTGCGATAGCGGCCGTCCTCGCCGATGACCCAGCCTTCGGGCACGCGCTTGCCCGTGCGCGCGTAGACCTCGATCTTCCCGCGCTGCGTGACGGACGTCGCGCAGTCGATCACGAACGGGAACGGCTCATCGGTGGGCATGCCCCAGGTCATGGGGTTCGTGCCGAGCATGTTCTCCACGCCCCAGGTGGGCGCGATGGACGGGCGCGCGTTCGTGCCCGTCAGGCCGATCATGCCCGCTTCGATGGCCATCATCGGGTAGTAGCAGGCGGCGCCGTAGTGGGTGGAGTTGCGCACGGCCGTCATGCCCAGGCCGTATTCGCGGGCCTTGTCGATGGCCATCTGCATGGCGCGCTTCGCGATGACGTGCCCCATGCCGTTGTGGCCGTCGATCACCGCTGTGGTCGGCCCCTCGCGGACGACCTCGAACTCCGTGACCGGGCTCAGTATGCCCGCCTTGATGCGGTCGAGGTAGATGGGCTTGAACCGGCTGACGCCGTGCGAGTCGATCCCCCGCTTGTCGGCGGTTATGAGGACGTCGGCGCAGACGGCGGCATCCGCCTCGGGCACGCCCATCGCCACGAATCCATCCCGCATGAAGCCCTCGACCGCCTCGAATCCCCACCAGACGATGCCATCCATGTGGTCGTTCCTCAGAGGACGGGGCGCCCGCGCGAGCGCCCCGCCCGTTTCCAGTGCACGTGTCTACCAGCAGAAGAACCGGTACGGGAAGTCGTATTCCTCCGGCACGTCGAGGTAGAGGCCGTCCAGCCAACGCTGCTCGCCGTCCCCGACCGGCTGCGACACGTGCGAGAGCAGCGGCGTGCGGCCCGCGGCTCCCATGTTGGCCAGCAGCCGCGTGACCGTGTAGGAGGCCTTCCGGAAGGTCCGCTTGATGCTCCACTGCTCCCCGGCGGAGTAGTCGAGCTGCCAGGGCGGAAGCTGGAAGAACACGACGTTGTCCTCCAGATGCCCCAGCACACCGTTGCCGACCGGCGTCGCGCCGCCCGAGACGAGCGGAAGCTCGCGCGGATCGCGGTTGTGCACGTCCGCCGGCGAGACGCCTGCCAGCGGCGACCCCAGGGGGACCGTGTCGAAGTACGAGGCGATGTGTTCGCCCGGCGTCGTCGTGACGGCTGCGGGCAGGAACGCGCCGGCCTGCACGCCCGTCAGGCCGAGCACCAGGACGTGTCCGCCGTCCTGCACCCAGCCGCGCACGTCGGCCGCGTTCGCACCGAGTTCTTCGCCTGCGCCCGGCCCGAGCACCAGCACCTGGTCGTCCGTCAGGTCGCCGAGGAATGCCGCCGGCTCCAGGCCCGCCGCTTCCAGGTGTTTCCGCCCAGCGTCCTCACCGGCATAGACGACCGTGCGGCGTTCGGCCGGCTCCCAGGCCGAAGCGTAGCCGACGATGTTGCGTGCCAGCGCCTCGGCAGCCGGATCGCGCTCGGTGCGGCCCGTCACGTCCATCTGGCAGAACAGCACCATCCCCTGCCCCTCGCGGTACTCCAGCAGCGGCGCGTATTGCAGCGCGTAGCCGCAGTCGAGGACCGGGAGGAAATCGCCCGCCGCCGGCTTCTCGATCAGCACAGAGGCCACACTGCCCCGGTTGCCGCAACGCCAGCGCTCGGTGATCGTGATGCCGCACCACTTCGCCATCGGGGAGTGGTAGCTGTACTCGTAGGTGCCGCGCGGCGGCAGCAGGGTGGCGTCGCCGCGCCAGTTCCACAGGTTCTCGTCGGCAAGGCCCTCGAGCAGCGGATGCTCGGGCACGCGCGGGAACACCCAGCGCATGGCATCCCGCGCGATGCGGAAGCCGAAGCGCTTCTCCAGCACTTCGTCCGTCTGCTCGAAGATGACGACCCTCAGCCCGTCGCGTACGCGCGCGATGTCCGGCGCGGGGCCGTCCGGCGTCAGGGAGTCCTTCCCGATGATCAGGACGTCATAGCCGGCCGGATCGTCGCCGGCCCCGACGGCGTCAAACGCAACCCCCAGTTCAGTCAGCAGTTGCGCCGTCTCCCCCTTCGGGTCGAACACTGCGATCCGCTCGGCGGCCTCCACCGGCTGCGGCATGGGCAGCACGTCGATGGGCAGGACGTCGTCCTGCCGTTCGCCATTGCTGAACTCGACCGTCGCCCGCAGGGCGTACTGGCCCGGCGGCAGATCCGCCGGCAGATCGAACGCCAGCGGGATGCGCTCCTGCTCGCCGGTGGGCAGGGTGATCGTCCGCCGTCCGACTCGGGCCGCGGGCAGGTCGAGCGACCACTCGCATTCGGCGGTCACGGTCTCGCGGCAGTTGTTGATGATGATGAGCTGCTTCTCGAACGCCTCGCCCGGAAGGAAGTTGTGGTCCTTGGTGGTGAAAGCGCCCGGCCGCCCGGCGATGTAGGCCAGCAGCGGCATGTTGTTGCGGAGGATGGCGTCCGGGGTGTGGTTGAGGAAATCGGACGGATCGTTCGACGAGAGTCCCCAGGTGCGGAACGCACGCCAGTTGTTCGTGAAGTACATCGAGTAGACGCCTTCGCGCTCCTCGTACGGATGGTTGAAGTCGTACGGGTAGTTCCAGCGCTGCCAGAAACCGTCCCCGCGGAACCGCGCGGCCTCCCAGCGCAGGTTCCGGGCCTCTTCCTCGCTGATCCGGTAGGCGGTCGGGCCGTAGAACTGCGCGTTCCACTCAGCGAGGCTCATCTCCCACGGGACGATGGCGCTGCCGAACACGCGCGTGCCCTTGTACCAGCCACGGTACATGCTCCAGTCCCAGGGGTACGGCACGCCGTACTCGTTCAGGTGCAGGGGCTTGACGCCCTCCGTCCCCCAGTGCTCGAACCAGTCGTCCATCTCCTGGATCGGCGCGAAGTTCGCATAGAAGTTGTTCGTGTGCATGACGCCCAGGTTGCCGGCGGCGTGGTGGTAGAGGATGCGCGTGGGGTCCAGGCCGTTGACAAGCGCCTGCGCCCTCAGCGCGTTGGCTGCGTTCTGCGCTCCGCTGCCCGAGCGCCGTTCGTGGATCCCGTCGATCATGTCGGGGTCCATACTGCCCATGTATCCAACCGAGTTGTGGCTGGTGGCGTAGAAGACGACCGACGGGTGATTGCCCGCCACGTGGGTGTAGAACTCCGCGTGCTCGGCGTAGCCGTTGGTGCGCTCGGCGTCTTCGGCGTCCCAGTCATACTGGCGGAAATGCGGCTGGGTGAGCGCCATGAGCACGCCCACGTCGTCGGCAGCCCGCAGAACGCCCTCGAAGCTCACGTGGTCGCCCGGGGCGGCGCCGAATCCGCCGCACGCCCCGAAGTTGAGCCCCATGTCCTTCCTCTCCTCCAGTCGCGCCCGGCTGTCCTCGTAGTCCGATCCCGGCTGGCTGCGCGTGAACGAGAGGAAGATCCGCGTGCCGTTCAGGTAGAAGTCCCGCCCGTCAATCCAGAACTCGCGGAAGCCGAACCGCTCCGGCAGCGCCTCGTCCAGCACGTTGCCGGCGCCGTCCCGAAGCGAGAGCGTCACGTCATACTGATTCTGCGGCGTATGGATGTCCCAGAGCCTCTCGGGATGCCAGTCGCAGGTGAACGGCAGGTGCCCGTCGACGACGTCCGCCCCGCCGAACGGGTCGCTGGTGAACTCCGTGACCGCCCCGTCCGGGTCGCTGACGCGCGCATGCAGGACGTAGGTCTGCTCGGGGTCGACGTCGTCCAGGGCCGTGTTGAAGGTGACCTGCCAGTTGCGCACCGACGTCTCCACGCGCAGGCGGCGGATGCGCCCGCCGCGCGGCGCGCCCACCAGGCTCACGTCCCCGCAGAGGCCGCGGCGGTTCACCTGCCCCGGCACCTCCCGCGACCCCATGGTGTCGTTGAAGGACATCATGACGGCGCGGAGCGGCAGCGCCAGGACGAGCATGCTCAAGACGTGCGTCCCGCCGGGCCGGCACACCTCTGTCAGGTCCACCTCTCCCGAAGGCCAGCGCATGTCGGCCACCTTGCGGCCGTCCACGTAGACGCTGGCGAAGGAGTGCAGGTACTCGGTCGTCAGGGCGATGTGGCGCCCCTCCCATTCGGCCGGAACGGTCAGGTCGACCTGGTACCAGGCGGCCTTCACGTCCCGCAGGTGCTCGGCGGACCAGGCCGGGTTGCGCACGAACCCCTCCGTGCCGCCCCGCTGCCCGCGGCCCGATGGCCAGGGCGCCGGAACCGCCTGATAGCCCCAGCCGTCCGCCGGGACCGTGTCCACCGAATCCCCCGCCGGCTGCCACCGCCACAGGCCGGCCAGCGATATGCGTTCGCACGTAGGCGTCGCCTCGCGCTCGGCCTCATCCAGCGTCCACATCGCCCGACCCTCCGGTAGAACGGCCACCTGGGCTGCCGCCCGGTGCGCCGCAGTGCAGACCAGAGCCCCAAGCAAGCACACGACCAGACCGACCCTCGGTGACTTCCGATTCATGACGGCCACCTCCCCTGAACCGATCGCCCCCGGCCCCCGCCCGTCCGCCGGGCATCCTTGCCGGGGCGACCCGGCACGTCGAAGTGTACGGGAACGCGTGCGGCCGCGCAAGCCCTGCCGCAATGCCCGGCGGCACTGGCACGGCCGGCGCATCTCATGGTAGCGTGGAGTATGGAGAGCCCCGCGGGGGCCCGCGGGGCGGGGAGTCTCTTCGGAAAGGGGGCCGATGATGGTCCGCACTGCCGGTCTTGCCGTCGTCCTTGCCGTCGCCGTCACGTTCCTGTCCGGTGTGGCGTCCGCCGCCGAAACCCTGAAGCCGGGCGCCGAAGCGCCCGCCTTCGAGCTGTTCGGCGTGGACTACAGGTATCACAGTCTGGAGGGCGCCGCAGAGGCCAGAGCGCGCGTTCTGATCTTCACCTGCAACCACTGCCCCGTGGCCGTGAGCTACGAGGACACGCTGGTCGCCCTGGGCAACGAATACCAGCCGAAGGGCATCCAGTTCATCGCGATCAACACGAACCCGGCCGACATGGTGGCCGCCGACGGGTTCCCCCAGATGATCGAACGCGCCAAGGAGAAGAACCTGCCGTACCCATACCTCTACGACGAGACGCAGAAGGTGTCCAGGGCCTACGGCGCGACCGTCACGCCGCATATCTTCGTCGTCGGCCCCGAAGGCACCATCCTCTACGAGGGGGCCGCGGACAACCGCCGTCGCGAGCCGAACTACCTGGCCGACGCCCTGGACGCCATCCTGGCCGGCCGGCCGGTTCCGGACGCGTCCACGGCGGAGTTCGGCTGCACGGTGAAGTACCGCCCGGAGCCCAGGGAAGCGCAGGGGGAGTGAGCATGTATGCCGATCGACCGGGGGCGCTGGTCGTCGTGATCGGCGCCATGGTCCTCCTCTCGGCTGCAGGAGGATGTTCGCGCAGCGACGGGGATGCCGGGCAGGTCCCGACGGCCGCGCCCGAACGTCCCCGCGTGCACCGCATCGACGCGGCGGGCCTCCGCCGGGTCATCGAGGCCCACAGGGGCGACGTCGTCCTGGTGGACCTCTGGGCCACGTGGTGCGCCCCGTGCGTCGAGGCGTTCCCGGAGGTCATCCGCTGGCATGACGAGCACGCGCCCGCCGGGCTCCGGATCGTCAGCGTCAGCCTGGACTTCCCGGAGGACTACGACGGGCTGGTGGACTTCCTGGCCGAGATCCGGCCGCCCTTCCCGACCCATCATCTGGACGTGGAGGACTTCGACGCCTTCGTGAACTCCTTCGCCCCCGAGTGGAGCGGCGCCATGCCCGCCATGGTGTTCTTCGACAGGGACGGCGCCCGCCGGCATGTGCTGCAGGGCGCGGACGTGCAGGAGCGCGCCGAGGGCCTGTTGCGACAGATGCTCAACGCCGCCCCGTAGTGCGCATCGTCGCGCACCCGGGGCGTCAGAACACGAAAAGGCCCACCACGCCCGACCCGGCGATGACGGCCAGCGGGTGCACCTTGCCCTCGCACAGCGTCAGCAGCGCGAACGCCCCGGCGGCGATCGCGAACTCCATCGGGGCCGCGATGACGATCCGCCCGTACGACCAGACCGCGAACAGCAGCAGGCTGAGCACGCCGATGCGCAGCCCGCGCCGCAGGCGCAGGAAGTGGTCGTTCGGCCCGCTCCGCGTGCGCACGCTCTCCAGCAGTGTCAGCATCAGCAGGGCGGGCAGAACCACCACTGCCGTCGCCAGGAGCGCCCCGCCCAGGCCGGCGACACGGAAGCCGACGAACGTGGCGGCGTTGACGGCAATCGGCCCCGGCGTCATCTGCGCGACGGCCACGATCCGCGACATCTCCTGCTCCTGAAGGAACCCGCGGTTCTCCACCAGCTCGCGGCCCATCAGCGGCACGGTCACCAGCCCGCCCCCGTAGGCGCCGACGCCGATGATTGCGAAGCTCACTGTCAGCAGCCACAGCTTCTGCATAGGTCTACGCTCCGAACGTCAAAGCAGTTCCGCACACTCCCGCCGGGCCGTCACGACGAGGTTCCTGAGTCCCCGAACCCCGTCCGCCCGGAGCCACTGATCGAGGAACCCCTCCCGCGCCGCCATCTGCGCCAGCCCCGCGATGCAGGCCAGGTAACACTCGCGCATATCCAGCGACCCGACCAGCACGAAGACGATCCGGACCTGCGGCGCCTGCTCGGAGAAGAAGGCCCCGCCCCGGCATCGCACCAGCGCCATCTTCAGCACGTTCTGGCCGTCGACAACGACGTGCGGCAGCGCCACGGACGGACTGACCGCGGTGCTGCTGGCGGCCTCGCGATGCTTCAGCGCCGCCGCCAGCGCCGACCGCTCCGCCGGAGCCGGCCCGCCGAGTTCCTGCCCGACCAGCTCGAGCAGCTCATCGGAGGAGACCGCCCCCTTCAGGTCGAGCACCGGCGCCTTCTCCAGCAGTGCGCGCACCCGGCCGCGCAACCGGTCATGCGGGTAGTAGATGATCTCCCGCAGGTCCGCCCCGTAGTGCTCGCCGAGCAGTTCCTGCGCGGGGATGCCCTCGATGAGCTTCAGGAGCGCCAGCCCCTCCTCGGTCTCCTCACGCACCGCCATCCGCTCGCGCATCAGCAGGTAACCCAGCCCGGCGGCCACCAGGACCGCCCAGATGGGGTGCGGACCGAAGACGGCCACCGCCAGCCCCGCAGCGCCCACGAATGCGTTCTGCCACGTGCGCCGAAGCCTTCGCGCGAACGTCAGGGCGGAGAACGCAATCTGCCCCGCCACGGCGATGGCACAGCCCTTCAGGAAGGCGGCCACCGCAGGATGGTCGAAGTACGGCGCGCCGAATCGGACGATCAGCAGCATCACGAGAACCGACGGGCACACGGTGCCGGCGGCGGCCGTCGCGGCGCCGCGCATGCCCGCCAGACGCCGTCCCTCCACAAACGCCAGGTTGACGGCGATCGCGCCGGGAACGGCCGTCGCCCGCGACAGGACGTCCACGAACTCCCGATCGGTCAGCCACCGGCGCCTCAGGACCAGCTCGTGGCGCATGACGGCGGCCATGGCGAACCCGCCGCCGAAGGTCATCAGGCCGATGCGGAAGTACGTCCAGAAGAGCCTCAGGCACGACACCGAGGGCGCGTTCGCAAGGTCCTGGTTCACTGCACTCATCCGTCGTTCCGTCCACCTGCAGAGCACCGTGGGCCGCCAGGCGGGCCCATTCGCCCGACTGTAGGGCAGGAGGCCTCCGGTTTCAACGTGCGGGCGCGCGGGATCAGCGGGCCGCCGCCAGTTCGTGGAGCACGCGCTCGTGCAGGCGCCGGTCCTCTTCGCTGAAGAGCACGAAGCGGACGCAGCGCACGGACCTCAGCCTCGGCGCCGCCTCCAGCACGGTCGCGAACGCAACCCGCGCGGCGGCCTCCATCGGATAGCCGAACACCCCGGTCGAGATGGCCGGGAAGGCCACGGAGGCCAGCGTCTTCTCCTCGGCTCGCAGGAGCGCGTTCCGATAGCACGCGGCCAGAAGCCCGTCGGACGGAGTGTCGACCCCGTAGACCGGCCCCAGGCAGTGGATGACATGCGGGTTGGGCAGGTTGTGCCCGCCGGTGATCACCGCGTCGCCCGGTCGGATCGGCGCCAGCGGCCTGCACTCCGCCTCCAGGCCCGGGCCGGCCGCGCGGTGGATCGCCCCGGCCACGCCGCCGCCCGGCCGCAACTGTGCGTTGGCGGCGTTCACGATCGCATCCACGTCCGGCTGACGCGTGATGTCGCCCCGCACACACTCGATGGTCACGCCATGGACCTCGCGTATGGACATTGCCCGGTCTTCGCCTCCACAAAGGGAATCAGCACGTCCGCACCCGCGGGATGGGGTCGATCCCGTCCTGCTCGATGCCGCCGATCCGCTCGCGCAGCACATCGTTCGCCGGCATGACCCGCTCCAGTCTACCGCCCGTGGCGCTGCCGTGCCCACTGCAGCGGACAGCCCCCACGGGGGTCTCCCTGCACACGGCCCGCACGGCCCGCACGGCCCGACATTGGACCGCCGCGCCCCACAAGCGGTAGAATCGGCCGCTCGGCACACCGGCAACACTGCAGACAAGGGGTCGCACATGGCCGTATTCACAGTCACCGGCGGCGCAGGCTTCATCGGCTCCAACATCGTTCGGCGCCTCGTGGCCGACGGGCACGTGGTCCGCGTGGTCGACGACCTGAGCACCGGCCGCCGCGAGAACCTGGACGGGCTGGAGGGCCGCATCGCCGTGCACGAGGGCTCCATCCTGGATCCCGCGCTGCTTGCGGGGGCCTGCACGGGCGCCGACTGCGTGATCCACCAGGCCGCGCTGGCCAGCGTGGTGGGGTCGGTCCGGGACCCCGTCGCCACGAACGCAGTCAACGTCGACGGCACGCTGAACGTGCTCGTGGCCGCGCGCGACGCCGGCGTCCGGCGGGTCGTGTATGCCTCCAGCAGCGCGGTCTACGGCGACACGCCCCCCCTGCCGAAGGACGAGACCATGGCGCCCTGTCCCCAGAGCCCCTACGCCGTCAGCAAGCTGGCCGGCGAGCACTACTGCCGCGCCTTCACGCACGTGTACGGACTGGAGACGGTCTCGCTGCGCTACTTCAACGTCTACGGCCCCCGGCAGGATCCGTCCAGCCAGTACGCGGCCGTCATCCCGATCTTCATCCGCCGCCTCCTGGCGGGCGAGCCGGTGACCGTCTATGGCGACGGCGAGCAGTCGCGCGACTTCGTGTTCGTCGAGGATGTTGCGGCCGCCAACCTTGCGGCCGCGCAGGCCCCGGATGCGGCCGGGGCCGTGGTCAACATCGGCTCGGGCGAGCGCCGCACGCTCAACGACCTGATCGCCGTCCTCCACGATCTGACCGGCGAGCACACGCCGCCCCGCTACACCGCCGCGCAGCCGGGCGACGTGAAGCACTCCCAGGCCGACATCTCGCTGGCCCGTCGGATCATCGGCTACGAACCGCAGGTCGACTTCGCCGAGGGCATCCGCCGTACCTGCGAGTGGTACGGGAGCCGACGGAGCGGCTGAACCGCCGGCATCGAGCGCGCCTACCAGACGAAGAACCGATAGGGATCGTCCAGCTCCACCGGCGTGTCCATGTAGAGGGCGTCCAGCCACCGCGTCTCATCGCTCCGCACCGGCTCTGCGAAGCGCTCCGGCAGCGGCGTCCGACCGCGCACGCCCATGTTCGCCAGCACCCGGTTCACCAGGTAGCTCGCCCGCCGATAGGTCATCTTCCGGTTGAACTGCTCCTCGTAGTCGAACTGCCAGGGCACCAACTGGCAGAAGACGACGCCCGGCGCCAGGCCGAGCACGCCGTTGCCGACCGGGGTGGCCCCTGCGGTGACGAGGCTCAGCTCGCGCGGATCGCGGTTGTGCACGTCGGCCGGCCCCACGCCCGCCAGCGGCGAACCCAGAGGGGCCGCCGGGAGGACGGCGTTGATGTGTTCGGCCTGCCGCATCGCCACGCGCCCGGGCAACACGGCGTTCGCCTCGGCTTCGGTGAGCCCGACGGCCAGCACGCGCCCGCCCTCGCCGAGCCACGCGGCGATCTCGGCCCGGTGCGGCGCCAGTGGCCCCGCGGCGCCCGGGCCGATGGCCAGCACACGGTCCGCCGCCGGGCGGCCGCCTTCATAGTCCGCCGGGCTCAGGCCCGCCGCCTTCAGGTGCGCCCTGCCGGCCTGGTCGCCGGCGTAGAGCAGGCCGCGCGGCGCATCGGGCCGCCACCCGTCCGCATAGGCCAGCAGGTTGCGCACCAGCCGCCCGGCAGCCGGGTCGTCCTCGGTGCGGCCGGTCACGTCCATCTGGCAGAAGACCACCAGACCGTTGCCCTCGCGCCACTCCAGCAAGGGGCTGTACTGCAGCCCGAAGGCCCCGTCGACGATGGGCAGGAAGTCGCCGCAGGCGGGCTTCTCGATCAGGACCGATGCCACGCTGCCGCGCCGGCTCGACCGCCATCCGCGCGTGACGTCCAGGCCGCACCACTTCGTGAGGGGATACTGCCAGCGAACGAACTCGTACTCCAGGACCGGCGGGACGCTCGTCGCCTGGCCCCGCCAGTCGCGCAGATTGGCCGTCGCGAGGCCCGCCAGCACGGGGTGGTCCGGCACGCGCGGGAACACCCGCCGGAGCCCGTACTCCTGCACGCGAAAGCCCAGGCGCCTCTCCAGGACGTCCCGCGTCTGCTCGAACACGATCGCCCGGAGCCCGCCGCGCACGGGCGCCAGGTCGGGCGCCGGGCCGTCGGCCGTCAGGGCGTGCCTGCCGATGACCAGCAGGTCGAAGCCGGCCAGGTCGGCCCCGGCGTCGATGGCCGTGGCTTCGATCCCGAGGGACCGGAGCAGCGCGGCCGTCTCCCCCTTCGGGTCGAACAGCGCGACGCGGCCCCTGCACTCGAGCGCCGGCGCGGGCGCCAACACGTGCACGGCGAAGGCGTCGTCCTGCACCTCGCCCGTGTCGAACCGCGTGCGCATGGTCAGTGCATACTCGCCGGCCGGCAAGGCGTCCGGCAGCGCGATCTCGAGCGGAATGCGTGCCTGTTCGCCCGTCTCGACCGTCGCCTGCGCGGCGCCGCTCACCGGCGTCGGTGCGGCCAGGGTCCACGAGCAGTCCGCCGTGACCGTGCGCCGCGAGTTGTTGATGACGATGATCTGCTTGCGCACCGTCTCGCCGGGCAGCACGTTGTGGTCCTTGCCGGTGAACTCGCCCGGTCGGCCGGCGATGTAAGCGAGCAGCGGGCGGTTGTTGCGCAGGAACGCCTCGCCGGTCGCGGCCGGCTGCCAGTCCTCCCGGGCATAGGCCATCTCGAAGGACTCCTGGCGCCGGTCCACCAGGTCCGGGCTGAAGCCCGGCCGCTGCAGCGCGTCCCAGTCGGTCGGGAACTCCACGGCCCGGCGGTCCACCCCGTCCCGGAGCTTGAACAGGTTGTTGTGCGTCCAGATGTTGAAGGCCGTCACGCCCCAGGTGCGGTAGGCGCGCCAGTTGTCGGTGATGTAGGCCGCCCCGACGTCGGCCACATTCGGTATGCCGAGCGGGGACGCGGTGATCGGCGACGGGTAGTCCCAGCGCTTGAAGGGGCGGTTCTCCCGCCAGCGTCCCGCCTCGTAGCGCAGGTTGCGCCGCTCGGTCTCGGTCAGGTCGAACGCGGCATCGCCTCGGAACTGCGCGCCCCACTCGGCCGTGCAGAACTGCCAGAGCAGGCTGTCGTTTCCGTAGACCCAGCGCCCCTCCATCTTGCCGTTCGGATAGCCCCGGTGCATCGTCCAGCTCAATTCGCACGGAGCACCGTACTCCGTCAGTATCAGCGGCATCACGCCGGCGTTCGCCCAGTGCTCGAACCAGTCCGACCGCTCCTGGATGGGCACGAAGTTGATGTAGTGGTTCAGGGTGTGCATCTGCCCCAGGGTGCCCGCCGAATGGTGGTAGATGGGCCGGGTCGTGTCGAACCGCTGCACGACGGCCTCGGAGCGGAGGCCGATCAGGGCCCGCTCGTCGTCGCGGGGGCCCTTCTCGCCCATGCGGTCGTGCAGCCCGTCCATGTGGTGCGGGTTCACGCTGTCGGCATAACCCATGGTGTTGGCGTTCATGGCATACATGACCACGGACGGATGGTTCTGCGCCATGCGCACGTAGAACTCAGCCTGCTCGGCGAAGCCGTTCGTCTCCTCCGCGTCGGGCGCGTCCCATGGGAAGTCCATGGCGTGAGGCAAAAAGAGCGCCATCAGCATCCCCACGTCGTCGGCCGCCCGGAATATCTCCTCCAGACCCACGTGCACGCCCGGATGGCAGTTGTAGTTGTGCGTGTAGACCAGGTTCACGCCCACGTCCTTGAGGCGCCGGAAGGTCTCGCAGGCGCCCTCGTAGGTCGCGCCCGCCACGCCGGTCTTACCCGCCCGGTGGCTCTCCAGCGGCAGCACGAAGCACTGGATGCGGGAGCCGTTCAGGCGCAAGTCCCGCCCGTCCACCCGCAACTCGCGGAAGCCGAAGCGCACGGGCAGGAAGGCGTCAAGAACCCCGCCCGCGCCGTCCACAAGCGAGACCTCCGCAATGCACACGTTCTGCGGCGTGTGCGTGTCCCACAGCCGATCGGGACGCCAGGGCGCGCCGAACCGGAAGCGCCCTCCGGCCAGGGCGTCCGCCCCGAACGCCGGGCCCTCGACCTCCCGCACGGTCTCCCCGTCCTGCTTGAACACGGCGCGCAGGCCGTACTCACGGCCGGCCTCCAGGCCCTCCAGGGCGACGTCCAGCGACACGGTCCCGTCGCGCACCGAGGTGTCCACCTTGACGTCGGTGATGCGCGCGCCCGCCGGCGTGGCGGTCAGGAACACGTCACCGCACAGGCCGCGCCCGTCGACGGTCCCCTTCACCTCGCTCGACTGATTCGTCTGGCTGAACACGGTGACGACGTCCTTCAGCGGCACCGCCGCCACGAAGAGCGTCAGGACGTGGCTCGCGCCGGGCCGGCAGGCGGAGGTGATGTCCACCTCGCCCCAGGGGAAGCGGATCTCGCCCAGCCGCCGGCCGTCCACGTAGACGGCGGCGAACGAGTTCAAGTAGGCCGTGGAGACCGCGATACGCCGACCCGCCCAGTCCTGCGGGATGCCGATCGTGCGCTGGTGCCAGGCCTGGTTGACCTCCGACAGGCGGCGGTCCGCCCAGCTCGGGTGCGGGTAGAGCCGCTGGTTGTCGGACCGGTCGCCGCGCGGCCACGGCCCCGGCACCTTGATGTGGCCCCAGCCGCCGTCCGGCAGGGGCTCGTCCGCGCTGCGCGCCGGCCGGAACCTCCAGAGCCCGTTGATGCAGACGCGTTCCCGCGTCGTCGTCGCCTCCCGATGGGCCTTCGCGAGGTCCCAGACCGCACGCACGCCGGGCGGCAGAGGCGCGGCGGCATCCTCCGCGCCCCGGCCCGGGGACGCCGCACAGACCCACAGGCCCAGAAGAACCACCGTCCCGACGACCCGTCCCGCGACGCCACCGCGCACCATGCCGACGCCCTCCCTTCCCAGCTCTGTGCGGCCCGGCTGCCGCCGGCCCGAGCCTCTGCGGATGTTACCCGTCCGCCGCCCCACATGCCAGAGCAGGACCGAACCCGCCGCGTCACTCCGAGCCACTGCACAAGTGCCGCGGTGCCGGATGGTTGACGCAGGTCGTCAGAATCGCCATAATGCGGTCGTATCGTGCTCTGGGTGAGGCACAGACGATGGCAGCTACCAGGACGGCATGGCCCGACGTGAACCAGCATCTCGCTGCGGACCTGCGCGACGATCTGTACGTGCAGGACGAACTTCGTCAGGCCGATCCCTCCGATCCGCTCTACGTATCCGGGGGACAGGGGGCCCGCAACGCGCTCAGGATGTGGCTGCAGTATGACCCGCTCGACGTATGGATCGAGGCACAGGATGAGGACGCGCGGAGACTGCTGCGGCTTCTGCCGGCCGATCGCGACCTGCACGTGAAGGTCGCCTCGCCCTTCGGCCTCCAGATCGTTCAGGAAGAACTGCGCGGCACCGTCAGCGTGGGGCAGGTGTTCTGTTTCGTTGACCGGGCCAGGTTCAGGCCTTCGCTGGTCCATAGAACGATGCCGCTCTCCCGGAACGACGAGAAGGCCCTCGCGGAGTACCCCGAGCAGTGGCCCACCGACTGGGATCGCGAGCTGGAGGGGGTCGACGCAGGTTCCGATTGCATGTTCGGCTGCTGGGAAGACGGGCAGCTCGTGGGCTACGCCACGGCGTACTCGTACGACGGAGTCGGCCAAATCACCGCCGACGTCCGGCCCGAATGGCGGGGCAAGGGCTACGGCCGGAGCCTGCTCTCATCCGCCATCGAGGATCGCCTGCAACGCGACCGTTGCGTGCTTTGCTCCTGCTGCATGGAGAACATCGCGCACCTGCGGACCGCCGTCGCCCTCGGCTTCGCGCCGCTCCGTCAGACCTTCTACTTCCACGGACGACGCAGAGGCTGACGGCACCTCGCGGCCGACCATTAGTAACGCTCCCTTGACTAACGCCGCGCACAAGGTAAGATATCCTTACCAGGGAACCGCGTTGTCCAAGGGGGCTTGACCATGGCCCGGTCCGTCGGGACGTACCGCCAGATCCGCGTCGGCGGGGAGAACGTGCGCGCCTTCGTCCCCTACCCGCTCCCGCCCGAGAATCCGCCGCTGCGCATGGAGGGGCCGCTCGAGGCCCGGCACACGGCCGCCCTGGCCGCTCTGAGCCGCCTGAACGTCGCCGGCGCCATGGTGCCCAGCCCGGAGTGGTTCCTCTACGGCTTCGTGCGCAAGGAGGCCGTCATCTCCTCGCAGATAGAGGGCACCCAGGCCACGCTCATGGACGCCCTGACCTACGAGGCCACCCACGAGGCGGAACGCCCCGCCGAGGTCGCCGAGGTCTGCAACTACGTCGATGCCCTGGCCCACGCCCGCAGGGAACTGGCCCGGGCGAACGCGGTCCGGCTGGACACGCGCCTGCTCTGCGCCGCCCATGCGCGGCTGATGCGCGGCGCCCGGGGGCTCGCCGCGCGGCCCGGCAGCGTGCGAACCGCCCAGAACTGGGTGGGCGGCGCCACGCCGGCCCTCGCGAGCTTCGTCCCGCCGCCGCCCGAGCACGTGCCCGCCGCCCTCGCCCGGCTGGAGCGCTGGATCCACGCCGACGACCCGCTGCCGCCGCTCGTGCGCACCGGGCTGGCGCACGTGCAGTTCGAGACGATTCATCCGTTCCTCGACGGCAACGGCCGGATCGGCCGGCTCCTGATCGCGCTCCTGATGGAGCACTGGGGCCTGCTCTCGCTGCCGTTGCTCTACCTGAGCCTCGGCTTCCGGCGCCGCCGGCAGGAGTACTACGCGCGCCTCGCAGCCGTGCGGACCCACGGCGACTGGGAGGGCTGGACCGCGTTCTACCTGGAATGCGTGCGCGAGGCCGCCGACGACGGCCTGGATGCCGCCCAGAGGCTGTTCACCGTCATCGGCCGCGACCGCCGGACGCTCCTCGGCCGCCCGGACGCAACGGTCACCGCCCTGCGCCTCTGCGACCGCCTGCCGGAGCACCCCATCGTCACCCTCGCGGCGGCGACCCAACTGCTGGACACCACCAAGCCGACGGCCGCCAAGGCCATCGAGGTGCTCCGCCGCGCGGGCATCCTGCGCGAGACCACAGGCCGCCGGCGCAACCGCGCCTATGCCTACGACGCCTACCTGAAGGTGCTGTCCGAAGACACCGCCACCGGGCCGCACCACCCAACCAGCGGGTAAGCGTCGGGCGTCCTCGCCCGGGGGGCGGGGCCGGTGCGTGCGCGGACGGGCCGCCTCCCCGATGGGCGGCCGTTCAGCCCGCGGCAAGGTCGTGGAGTTCCTGCAGGCAGCGCACGCGGAACTCCCCCTCCTTGAGCGCCCGGATGGCCTCGGCGGCCGCCTGCGCCGCCGCAATGGTGGTGAGCAGCGGCAGGCCGTAGGTCACCGCCGCCGCGCGGATCGTCACCTCGTCCGCGCGGGGGATCGGGCCGCTGGGGGTGTTGACGAGCAACTGCACCTCGCCGCTCCTGATACGGTCCAGGATGCCGGGGCGGCGCTGCTCCGCCAGCTTGGGCACCACCTCCGCGGGCACGCCGGCCGCCTCCAGCCGGGCCGCGGTGCCCTCCGTGGCCAGCACCGCCAGCCCCGCCGAACGCAGAAGGCGTGCGACCGGGACGATGCGGTCCTTGTCGGCGTCCTTCACGCTGATGAAGACGTTTCCCGCATGCGGCAGCGGCTGGCCGGCGGCCATCTGCGACTTGGCGAACGCCAGGGGGAAGGACGTGTCGATGCCCATGACCTCGCCGGTCGACTTCATCTCGGGGCCCAGGATCGGGTCCACGGACGGGAACCGCGCGAAGGGCAGGACCGACTCCTTGACCGAGCGGCAGCGCGGCCGGGGGTCGGCCGTCACGCCCAGCTCGCGCAGGGTACGCCCGGCCATGACCTGCGTGGCGATGCGCGCAAGGGGCATGCCCGTCGCCTTCGAGACGAACGGCACCGTACGGGAGGCCCGGGGGTTGATCTCCAGGATGTGGACGATCCCTTTGCAGACGGCGTACTGCACGTTCATCAGGCCCACGACGTTGAGTTCGAGCGCGAGCCGGCGCGTCTGGTCCTTGATCTCGGCGACGATCCCGTCCGGCAGCGAGTGCGGGGGCAGCACCATGGCGCTGTCGCCGCTGTGGATGCCGGCGGCCTCGATGTGCTCCATGACGCCGGCCACGATCACGTCCGTGCCGTCCGCCACGGCGTCCACGTCGACCTCCGTGGCGTCGTCCAGGAACTTGTCGATCAGCACGGGGTGCCCGGGCGCCGCCGCCAGGGCGTCGGCCACGATCTTCTCGAGCTGCTCCTCCGCCCACGCGATGACCATGGCCCGCCCGCCCAGGACGTAGGACGGCCGCACGAGCACGGGGTAGCCGAGCCGGCGCGCGACGGCCAGCGCCTCCTCGTAGCCGGCCGCCATGTCGCTGGGCGGCTGGCGGAGGCCCAGTTTCCGGACCAGTTCCCGGAAGAGTTCCCGATCCTCCGCCCGGTCGATGGCCTCGTGCGATGTGCCCAGGATCCGCACGCCGGCCCGCGCCAGCGGAACGGCCAGGTTCAACGGCGTCTGACCGCCGAGCTGAACGATGACGCCCTGCGGCCGCTCGCGATCGACGATGTTCAGCAGGTCTTCCAGCGTCAGCGGCTCGAAGTAGAGGCGCGTGGCCGTGTCGTAGTCGGTGGAGACCGTCTCGGGGTTCGAGTTGACCATGACGGCGTCGTAGCCCAGGTCCCGCAGGGCCAGGGCGGCGTGGACGCAGCAGTAGTCGAACTCGATGCCCTGGCCGATGCGGTTGGGGCCGCCGCCGATGATCAGGACGGCCGGCCGGTCGCCGGGGCGGCTCTCGTCCTCGTCCTCGTAGGTCGAGTAGAAGTACGGCGTGCGGGCCTCGAACTCGGCGGCACAGGTATCCACCAGCTTGTAGACGGCCGCGAGGCCGTCGTCGAGCCGCCGGGCGCGCACGGCGGCCTCCTCGGAGTGAGTCAGCTCGGCGATGCGGCGGTCCGAGAACCCGTTGCGCTTGGCGCTCCGCAGCAGGGCGCGGTCCAGGCCGCCGACGGACCCGCATTCGGCCAGTTCACGCTCCTGGTCGACGATCCGGCGGACCTGGTGCAGGAACCACGGGTCGATCTGCGTCCGTTCCGCCGCCTCCTCGACGCCCATCCCCGCCCGGAAGGCATGGGCCAGGCAGAGGAGCCGCTTCGGGTTCGGGCGGACGAGTAAAGCGCGCAGTTGCTCGGGGTCGCTCGGGACCTCTCCGTCCGCGTGCAGGCCGGCCGCCCCTGTCTCCAGGGAGCGCAGCCCCTTCTGCAGGGCCTCGGTGAAGGTGCGGCCGATCGCCATCGCCTCGCCGACGCTCTTCATGGAGATGTGCAGGGTGTCGTCGGCCCCGGGGAACTTCTCGAACGCGAACCGCGGGATCTTCACGACGCAGTAGTCGATGCTCGGCTCGAAGCAGGCGGGCGTCTCGCGCGTGATGTCGTTGGGAATCTCGTCCAGCGTGTACCCGACGGCCAGTTTCGCGGCCAGCCGGGCGATCGGGAACCCGGTGGCCTTGCTGGCCAGCGCGGACGAACGCGAGACGCGGGGGTTCATCTCGATCGCCACCATGCGGCCGGTGCGGGGGTCGACGGCGAACTGCACGTTCGCGCCGCCGGTCTCGACTCCCACCTTGCGGATGATGGCGATGGCGGCGTTGCGCATCTCCTGATACTGGCGGTCGGTCAGGGTCTGGGCGGGGGCGACGGTGATCGAGTCGCCCGTGTGCACGCCCATCGGGTCGACGTTCTCGATCGAGCAGATGATGACCGCGTTGTCCCGGCGGTCGCGCATCACCTCCAGTTCGAACTCCTTCCAGCCGATGACGGACTCCTCGATGAGGACCTCCCCCACCATGCTGGCTTCGAGCCCGAACTCGGCGGCGCGTTTGAACTCCTCGTGGTTGTAGGCGATGCCGCCGCCGGTGCCGCCCAGCGTGAAGCTGGGCCGGACGACCAGCGGGAAGCCGATCCCGGCGGCCGCCTCCTGCGCCTCGGCCAGGCTGTAGACCGCCCGGCTCCGCGGCAGATCGATGCCGATCTCCTGCAGCGCGGTGCGGAACAGGTCGCGGTCCTCGGCCCGCTTGATCGCGTCGTAGTCCGCCCCGATCATCTCCACGCCGAACTCCTGCAGCACGCCGGCCTCCCATGCCTGCACGGCCGTGTTCAGCGCCGTCTGCCCGCCGAGCGTCGCCAGCAGCGCATCCGGCCGCTCCCGCTCGATGATGGCCCGGAGGGCCTGCACCGTGACGGGCTCGACGTAGGTGCGGTCGGCCACCGAGGGGTCGGTCATGATCGTGGCCGGGTTGGAGTTCAGCAGGACGATCTCGTAGCCCTCTTCGCGGATCGCCTTGCAGGCCTGCGTGCCCGAGTAGTCGAACTCGCACGCCTGCCCGATGACGATCGGGCCGGAGCCGATGATGAGTATCTTGCGGATGTCCGTTCGCTTCGGCATGGCGTTCCCGGCCGGCGGCCCGGCTACTCCCATTCGATCGTGCTGGGCGGCTTGGAGCTGACGTCGTACACGACGCGGTTGACGCCACGCACCTCGTTGATGATCCGCGTCGAGACGCGTTCGAGAACGTCATAGGGCACGCGCACCCAGTCCGACGTCATCCCGTCCAGGCTGCTGACCACGCGCAGCGCGACGACGTTCGCGTAGGTGCGTTCGTCGCCCATCACGCCCACCGTCTTCACCGGCAGCAGCACGGCGAAGGACTGCCAGACGTCCCCGTGGCCCGGCCAGCGCTCCAGTTCCTCCTGCACGCGCAGGTCGGCCTCGCGCAGTATCCGCAGGGCCTCCGGCGTGACCTCGCCCAGGACGCGCACCGCCAGGCCCGGCCCCGGGAACGGCTGCCGCGTGAGCACGGAGTCCGGCAGCCCGAGTTCGCGCCCCAGCAGGCGGACCTCGTCCTTGAACAGCTCGCGCAGCGGCTCGATCAGCTCGAAACCCAGCTCGGCCGGCAGGCCGCCGACGTTGTGGTGGCTCTTGATCGTCGCCGACAGGCCCCCGGACGCCGAGCAGCTCTCGATGACGTCCGGATACAGCGTCCCCTGGGCCAGGAAGCGAACCGGGCCGAGGCGGGCGGCCTCCCTCCGGAAGACGCGTATGAACCGGTCCCCGATGAGCTTGCGCTTCTCCTCGGGAGCCGTCACCCCCCGGAGGGCCTCCAGGAACTCGGCCGCCGCGTCCACCCGGCGGAAGTTGACCGGATGCTCCTCCCGGAAGAACCGGGAGATGGCATCGGCCTCCCCCTCGCGCAGCAGCCCGTTGTCGACGAACACGCAGACACAGCGCTCGCCCACGGCGCGGTCGAGCAGCGCGGCCACGACGGTGGAGTCCACCCCGCCGGAGAGCGCACAAAGCACGCGGTCGCCGCCGACCTGCCGCCGGATCGCGCCCACCGCTTCCTCGACGAACCCGGCCATCGTCCAGCCCCCGGTGCATCCGGCCACGCCGAACAGGAAGGCCCGAAACACCTCCGCGCCCTGCGGCGTGTGGACGACCTCCGGATGGAACTGGACGCCGAAGAGCCCGCGCGCCGGGTCCGCCATGGCGGCGATCCGGCAACTGTCGGTATGCGCGAGCGCACGGAAGCCGGCCGGCAGCGCGATCACCTGGTCGCCGTGGCTGGCCCAGACGTCCATGGCGGGCGGGCAGCCGGCCAGGTGCCCCTCGGCGGCGTCCACGCAGAGCCTCACGGGGCCGTATTCACAGGATGCCGCCCTCTGCACGCCGCCGCCCAGCAGCTTCGCCAGCAGTTGCATGCCGTAGCAGATGCCCAGCACCGGCACGCCCAGATCGAGCACGGTCTCGTCCAGGGACGGCGCCCCAACGTCCAGCACCGACGCGGGACCGCCCGACAGGATGACCGCCTGCGGGGCGCGCGCCGCCAGATCGGCGCCGGAGACCGAGTGGGGCAGTATCTCGCAGTAGACGCCCAGGCTGCGCACGCGGCGGGCGATCAGTTGCGTATACTGCGAGCCGAAGTCGATGATGGCGACGGCCTCACGCATGGGCGGCGCGGTTGCGTTCACTGCGCATCATCTCCTCGAATCGGCCGAACAGGTAGCGTGCATCGTGCGGACCGGCGGACGCCTCCGGGTGGTACTGCACGGAGGCGACCGGCAGGGAGCGGTGCCGCAGCCCGGCCGCCGTCATGTCGTTCAGGTTCAGGTGCGTGACCTCCACCTCGGCGTCGTCGAACGAGTCGGCCTCCAGGTTGAAGCCGTGGTTCTGACAGGTGATGCAGACCCGGCCGGTGGCCAGTTCCCGGACGGGGTGGTTGGCGCCGCGGTGGCCGAACTTGAGCTTGCGCATGACGCCGCCGAGTGCCAGGCCGATGAACTCGTGTCCCAGGCAGATGCCGAACAGCGGCGTGCGGCCGATGAGTTCGCGGGTCGTCCGGACGGCGTACGGGACGCCCTCCGGGTCGCCGGGGCCGTTGGACAGCAGCACGCCGTCCGGCCGCAGCGCCAGGACCTCTGCGGCCGTGGTGCGGGCGGGGACGACGGTGACCTTCATCCCCATGGCCGCCAGGCAGCGCAGGATGCTGCGCTTGACGCCGAAGTCCAGGACGACCGCGTGCAGGGCGTCCCCTCCGGGGTCGGCGTAGACGTAGGGCTCGGGGCACGTGACGTTGCGCACGAGGTCCACCCCGACCAGTCCCCGGCCGGCCCGCGCCCGTTCCACGAGCGCCTCGGGCGGGTGATCGTCGCCGGCCGCGATGACGGCCCGCATGGCGCCCCGGTCCCGCACGTGGCGGGTCAGGGCACGGGTGTCGACCTCGGTCACCGCGACCACGCCGTTCGCGGCCAGGTAGTCGGCCAGCGGCCATCGGGAGGCGAAGTTGGACGGGAACGGGCAGTACTGGCGCACCACGAAGCCCTCGACCTGCGGCCGGTCGGACTCGACGTCCTGCTCGTTGGTGCCATAGTTACCGATCAGGGGGTAGGTCATGGCGACGATCTGGCCGTTGTAGGACGGATCGGTCAGGACCTCCTGGTAGCCGGTCATGGTGGTGTTGAAGACGATCTCGCCCTCGCGCACACCGCCGGCGCCGAAGGCAACGCCCTCGAACACCCGCCCGTCTTCCAGCGCCAGCACGCCCTTCATCGACAGGCGCCCCCCGGATTGCGCGACGGCCCGGCGCACGCGGTGCGGCGGGCCGGCCGCCCGGCCGGGGCGGCGCCGGGCGGGCCGACACGCCATGCGGTCCGTTCGTCAGAGGATCGGCAGGTACTTCTGCTGCTCGAACCGGCTCACGTGGCTGCGGTAGCTGTCCCACTCGAGCTTCTTGTTGGCGATGAACTTCTCGAAGATGTGATCGCCCAGGGCCTGGCGGACCAGCTCGCTCTTCTCCGTCTCGGCGACGGCCTCGTCCAGGCTGCCGGGCAGCGACGAGATGCCGTTGGCGGTCCGGTCCTTCGGGGCCATCTCGAAGATGTCGTCCTCCACGGCGGGGGCCAGTTCGTAGCCCTCACGGATGCCCTTGAGCCCGGCGGCCAGCATGACCGAGAAGGCCAGGTAGGGATTGCAGGCGGGGTCGGGACAGCGGAACTCGGCCCGCATGGCCTGGGCCTTGCCCACCTTATACGTGGGCACCCGCACGAGCGCGGAGCGGTTCCGACGCGCCCAGGAGACGTAGACGGGCGCCTCGTAGCCGGGGACCAGCCGCTTGTAGCTGTTGACCCACTGCGCCACGACCGAGCAGATCTCGCGCGCGTGCTTCAGCAGCCCGGCGATGTAGGCGCGGGCGACTGACGAGAGGTTGTACTCGTCGGACGCGTCGAAGAACGCGTTCTCGCCGTCCTTGAACAGGGACTGATGCACGTGCATCCCGCTGCCGTTCTCACCGAACAGCGGCTTCGGCATGAAGGTGGCGTAGACGCCGTGCTTCATCGCCACCTCCTTGACGACGAGGCGGTAGGTCATCGACGCATCGGCCATCCGGAGGGCGTCGTCGTAGTGCAGGTCGATCTCGTGCTGGCTGGGGGCCACCTCGTGGTGGCTGCACTCGACCACGATGCCGAGCTGTTCGAGCATGTGGACGGTGCTCATGCGCAGCCCGCTGGCCACGTCCAGGGGGGTCAGGTCGAAGTAGCCGCCGGCGTCGAGCAGCTCCATGCCCACGGCGTCCTTGAAGTAGAAGTACTCCAGCTCGGGGCCCACCAGGAAGGAGTAGCCCATGTCGGCCGCCTCCTTCAGGTTGCGCTTCAGTGCGGCGCGCGGGTCGCCGGGGTAGGAGGTGCCGTCCGGGTTCAGCACATCGCAGAACATGCGGGCGACGCCGCTGCCTTCGTCGGTGCGCCACGGCAGCACCATGAACGTGGAGGGATCGGGCATCGCGATCACGTCGCTCTCTTCGATGCGCGCGAACCCCTCGATGGACGACCCGTCGAAGCCCTTGCCTTCCTCCAGGGCCCCCTCGAGTTCCTCGGCCGTGATGGCCACGCTCTTGAGCATGCCGAGCACGTCCGTGAACCACAGGCGGACGAAGCGCACCTTGTGGTCCCGTACCGCCTTCAGAACGTCATCCTTGGTCTTCACATCCATCGTCGTCGGCCTCCTTGAGCCGTATGCACGGTTCTCCTGGTTCGTCCGGCTGCGAGTCATGGCTGGGTGAGTGAGTATTCTGCGGGCTCAGAAGGCCCGCTGCCTCTGCAGGGCATGCTTGCCCATGCCCTGCTCGGGCGGGACGGGGTACTCGCCCGTGAAGCAGGCACGGCAGTAACCGGCCCCGTCGCCACCGACGGCCGCCATCATACCGTCGATGGTCTGGTAGCCAAGCGAATCGACCCCGATGAACTCCGCGATCTCCTCGGGGGAGCGCGACGCGGCGATCAGTTCGTCGGCGCTCTGGAAGTCGATCCCGTAGTGGCACGGGAAGCGGATCGGGGGCGCGCTGATGCGCAGGTGGATCTCCCGGGCGCCGGCCTCGCGCAACGACGCCATCCGTGCCTTGCTGGTCGTCCCGCGCACGATCGAGTCGTCCACGACGACCACCCGCCGGCCCCGGACGACCTCGCGGACGGCGTTGAGCTTGATCTTCACGCCGTTGACGCGCGCGGCCGTCGAGGGGGCGATGAACGTGCGCCCCACGTAGTGGTTGCGCACGAACCCCACGCCGAGCGGGATGCCGGAACGCTGCGAGTATCCGAACGCCGCCGAGTTGCCCGAGTCCGGCACGGCGAACACGACGTCGCCGTCCGCCGGCGCGCTCTCGGCCAGGTTCTCGCCCAGCCGCACGCGCACGGCATGGACGTTCCGGCCGAACACCGTGCTGTCGGGCCGCGCAAAGTAGATGTGCTCGAACACGCATTGCGCGCGGCAGTGCCCTTCGGCGAACCGGCGGGAGCGCACGCCCGCGCCGTCGATCGTCACGATCTCGCCGGGCTCCACGTCCCGAACGAACTTCGCGCCCAGCAGGTCGAACGCGCACGTCTCGCTGGCCACCACGTGCCCGCCGTCGAGCGTGCCCAGGGACAGCGGCCGGAAGCCGAACGGGTCCCGCACGGCCACCAGCGCGTCGACCGTCATCATCACCAGCGAATACGCGCCGTGCACGCGCCGGCAGGCCGCCGCCATCGGGTCCTCGCAGCCCCGCTGGGCGGGGTCGGCCAGCAGATGCGCGAACACCTCGCTGTCGGTCGACGTCTGGAAGATCGACCCCCGCGCCTCGTACTGGCCGCGCAGGCTGCGCGCGTTCGTCAGGTTCCCGTTGTGGGCAATGGCCATCAGGCCGTCGCAGTACTCGATCACCAGCGGCTGGATGTTCTGTACGCGCAGGTCGCCGGTGGTGGAGTAGCGCACGTGCCCGACCGCGACGTGGCCGGGCAGCCGGCCCGGCGTCTCCGGCCGGATCGCCTCGCTCAGCAGGCCGAGCCCCTTGGCGCTCCGGATCTCGCGGCCGTCGGAGGCGACCACGCCGGCCGACTCCTGCCCGCGGTGCTGCAGCGCATACAGACCCAGGTAGGCGCTGCGCGCCGCCGCCGGCACGCCGTACAGGCCGACGACGCCGCACTCCTCGCGCGGCCCCGTCCGTCCGGTCTGGGTCATCGTGGTCCGCATGTGAACGCCTTCCCGCCCCGCCTTCAAGGATAGCCGATGTCCCCTTGGATGCAAAGTGCGTGCCATGGCGCGCCGGCCCGGCGTCCGCCGCCCGCGTCCGCCCGGCTGGTGCTGCCAGCCCGTAGAAGAAGTGTCGAACAGCCGCCCACCCCCACCGCCTCCGCATGTTCAGCCGCACACCAGATGCTCAACTGTTGACCGCTTCGGAAGCGCGTTGTAGAATGCGGGCGGTGCCGGCGACCGCCGGCGCCCAGCAACGGTCACGCGCAGGCGGGGGCCTCTGATGCACCCTCGGACGTTCAGCACGGGAATCGACTACCTGGATGCCCTTCTGGGCGGCCTGAAGGCCGGCGACAACGTTGTGTGGGAGGCCGATTCGGGCGCGCCGGTCGAGTTCTTCACCCGGAGCTTCCTGAAGACGGCCGCGCAGACGGACCACGGCGTCCTGTTCGTCAGCTTCACGCACTCGCCGCAGTCGGTGATCAACCGGTACGTGACCGAGGAGTTGCGGCCCCGCCTCCACCTGCTGGACGCCTTCACGTCGGGTTTCGGCAAGGACAACGAGTTTTTCGCCGACTTCTACCGTTCCCCCGAGGCGGGCGCCGCCGTCTCGCACGTGCCGCGGCCGGCGGACACCGAGGGGGTCAGCAACGTCATCGACCGCCTGACCGACAGCACGGGCGAGGGGACCTGGTACGTCTTCGACAGCCTGACGGCGATGTTCAACCTGTGGGGGGAGGAGGCCTTTCTGAAGTTCTTCGGCTACCTCTGCCCCAAGCTCTACGACCTGGGCAGCATCGCCTACTGGATCGCCGAGAAGCAGGCCCACTCCCCCGCCTTCCTGGCCCGGCTGATGCACATCACGCAGGTCGTGCTGGAGATCGGCACCGGCGAGGAAGGCATCGGGCTGACCATCCGCAAGGCCGAGGACCGCCCGGCCAGCCCGGTCGGTGTGCCCCACTACTTCCTGTCCGTCGACGGCCACCCCGAATCGCTCCGGACCCGCCGCGAGGCCCTGGAGATGCGCCTGCTGCGCGAGATCAGCCTCGCCCTCGGCAGCAGCCTGGACCTGAACGTCGTCTTCGACGGCATCATGCAGATCCTGGCCGCAGGGCTGGACATGCACCGGGGCACACTGGTGCTCGAGGATGCCGCCAGCAGCACGTTTCGCATCGCGGCCGCCCACGGCCTGAGCGACGCCGAGATGGCCAAGGGCGTCTATCGCCTCGGGGAAGGCATCACGGGGACGGTCATCCAGGACGGACGCGCCGTGGTCGTGCCGGACATCCGCCACGACCCGCGATTCCTGGACCGCACGGGCGCGCGCGGCAAGCTCCGCACCGGCCCGCCCGTCTCGTTCGTCTGCGTGCCGCTGAGCATCGGCCAGGAGGTCATCGGTGCCCTGAGCATCGACCGCGAGTTCATCGACACCGAGACGCTGTCCAAGGACGAACGCCTCCTCCAGATCGTCGGCTCCATGATCGCCCAGGCCATCAAGATCCACCGCATGGTGGGCGTCGACAAGGAGGAACTCCTGAAGTCGGACGGCCCGCCGGCCCCCGAATCCCGCTACGCCGTCGGCAGCATCGTGGCCGCCTCGCCCAAGATGCGCGAAGCCCTCTCACTGACCCGCGTCGTCGCCCGCAGCAACTCGACCGTCCTGATCCAGGGCGAGACGGGCACCGGAAAGGAGCTGATCGCCCACATCATCCACAACAACAGCCCGCGCCGGGACAAGCCCTTCGTGGCCGTCAACTGCGGCGCCCTGCCCGACACGCTGCTGGAATCGGAGCTGTTCGGGCACGTGCGCGGTTCGTTCACCGGCGCCGTGCGCGACCGCGCGGGCCGCTTCGCCCTGGCCGACGGGGGCACGATCTTCCTGGACGAAGTGGCCAGCATGAGCAATCAGCTCCAGGTCCGCCTCCTGCGCGTGCTGCAGGAGAAGACGTTCGAGCCCGTCGGCTCCTCCGAGGCCGTCAAGGTCAACGTGCGCGTCGTCGGCGCCACCAACGTCGACCTGGCACAGAAGGTCGACGACGGCGAGTTCCGCGAGGACCTCTACTACCGCCTGAACGTCGTCCCCATCCACCTGCCCCCCCTGCGCGAACGCCGCGAGGACATCCCGCGCCTCACCGAGCACTTCATGGACGTCTTCAGCCGCCAGAACGACAAGCAGGTCAACCGCATGTCCCGCGAAGCCCTCGACCTGCTGATGTCCTACGACTGGCCCGGCAACGTGCGCGAACTCGAGAACTGCATGGAGCGCGCCATCGTCCTGTGCCAGACGGGCACCATCGGCGCCGACCTCCTCCCGGACGCCCTGCGCACCTCGCGCCGCCGCCCCCGCCCCATGGCCACCACCGACCCGCGAGAGGCCCTCCGCCCCCTGATCGCCCACCTCCGCCACACCACCGCCGGCAACGTCCTGGGCGCCGCCATCGAGTTCGTTGAGGAGGCCGTCGTGCGCGCCGTCCTCCAGGCCAACGAGGGCGTGCAGACCCGCGCCGCCCGCGAACTCGGCATCAGCCGCAACACCCTGCGCGACCGCATCCGCGCCTACCGCATCTGACACCCACGCAGGGCGGCCCGATTGTGGTCACCCACTGACCGTGCGCACGTGCTGACCACCTCCGGGCCGCCTCCGGGCCGCCTCCGGGCGCCTCCTCCCGCGCCCGAACCGCCTCTTTCGCACACTCTGCCGCACCGACGCGGTGTGGCACGCCACTTGCATCCCCGCCCCTTTGAACCCCACGCGGGGCGTGCCTGCCTTGCTAACCCCTTATTGACAAAGGGCCTACACCACGATGACACTGATGAGACCCAACGCGTCCGGTGCCCTGCAGGGCACGAACCGCAGCCGCAGCGTGACGCCCAGCAGCGGCATCTGCTCGACGTGCGTCGACGGATGCCGGGGGAACTGCGAGCTGTTTCAGGCATCCTTCCGGGGGCGGGAGCTGCTCTATCCCCGCCCGTTCGGGCAGGTGACCGCCGCCGCCGAGAAGGACTACCCGGTCGACTACTCGCACCTGAACATCCAGGGCTACGCCTCCGGCGCCGACGGCCTCACAGGCGCCCTGCGGGCCGATTCGGACGACTGCATCTTCCCGAACGTCTCGACCGAGACGGCCTACGGCCGGCGGCACGCGGTGAGGATGTCCCTGCCGGTCTTCACCGGTGCGCTGGGCTCCACGGACGTGGCGGCGGCCAACTGGGACTCCATCGCGGCCGGAGCGGCCCTGACGGGCATGACGGTCGTCTGCGGCGAGAACGTCTGCGGCGTGGACCCGCGCCTGGAGGTCGGCGCGGACGGACGGGTGGCCGAGTCGCCCGAGATGCGCCGGCGGGTGGGCGTCTGGCGCCGCTGGCACACGGGGCGCGGCGACCTGGCCGTGCAGCTCAACGTGGAGGACACGCGGCTGGGCGTGGCCGAGTACTGCCTCGGCGAGCTGGGCGTCGAGACCATCGAGCTGAAGTGGGGGCAGGGCGCCAAGTGCATCGGCGGCGAGATCAAGGTGGATTCGCTCCAGCGCGCCCTCCAGCTCCAGTCGCGCGGCTACCTGGTCACGCCGGACCCCTCCCTGCCGCCCGTGCAGGATGCCTACCGCGACGGCGAGATCACGACCTTCGAGCGGCACAGCCGGCTCGGGTTCGTGGACGCCGAGGGCTTCCTGCGCGAGGTGGAGCGGCTGCGGGGACTCGGCGCCCGGCGGGTGACGCTCAAGACCGGCGCCTACGGCGCTCGGGAGCTGGCGATGGCCCTGCGATGGTCGTCCGACGCGGGGGTCGACCTGGTGACCGTCGACGGCGCCCCCGGCGGCACGGGCATGAGCCCGTGGCGCATGATGAACGAGTGGGGGGTGCCCACCTTCTACCTGCAGTCGCTCTGCTACCGGTTCTGCCGGCGGCTGGAGGCGCAGGGCCTGCCCGTGCCCGACGTCGCCGTCGGCGGCGGCCTCTCGGCCGAGGACCACATCTTCAAGGTGCTGGCGATGGGCGCGCCCTACGTCAAGGCCGTCTGCATGGGCCGCGCCTTCATGGTGCCGGCCTTCGTGGGGAAGAACATCGGCGAGTGGATCCGGTCCGGCGACCTGCCGAAGAACGTGTCCGCACACGGGACGTCCGTCGAGCAGATATTCTGCTGCTATGACGAACTCAAAGACCTCGTGGGCGAGGCGGTCTCGGAGCTGCCGCTCGGCGCGGTGGCCGTCTACACCCTGGCGCAGAAGCTGCGCACCGGGCTCCAGCAGTTCATGGCGGGGAGCCGCAACTTCAGCGTGCCGGCGATCGGGCGACGGGACCTGGTCGCACTGACGCGGGAGGCGGCCGAGGTCTCCGGCCTCCCCTACGTGATGGAGGCGGGGCTCGAGGAGGCGCAGGCCATCCTGGAGGGAGCCGTGCCGGCCCTGGCCCGCTGACCGGCCGGAGTTCCGCAGGGGCCACCCCGGGCGGCCCCTGTTCTTCCTCCCGGCCACACGACTACACCTGCGCCTTCCGCAGAAGCTCGATCATGGCTTCGTTCTGCCGGGCATTGGCCAGAAGCAGCGTGGTCATCGCCTGCAGGTAGCGCACCTGCCGCATCTCCATGTCCTCGCGGAACTCCGCGTCGCTCAGGTAGCCCTCGGCTTTCTCGATCAGTTCGGCCAGCTCGTTCTGTCTCGCATCAGTATCGGCCATCGGGATGCTCTTCCAGTTCCAGTGTGGATGATGAAGGGCCTACATGCCGACCGTAAGGCGTTCTCCGAGCGTATCCGGGAGGTCGGGCTCGGCCTTGATGCGTTCCATGGTGGTGCGGATGTCGTAGGGGACGCGCCGGATCTCGGTCAACTGGCTCACGATGCGGAAGCTCATGTCCTGGTCGTCGATGTAGGAGAACCGGAACCAGGCGTCCTTGAGCACCGCGAAGCTGGCCCGCCAGTTGCGGTCGCGCGGCTGTCCGACACTTCCCGGATTGACCACGCGCGGGGTCTGGATCGGGATGTGGCTGTGGCCGACGACCAGCATGCGCCCCGGCAGCCGCATGCTGGCCACCTCTCGCACCTCCCCGGGCAGCATGTACTCGTTGAGCATGTCGGCGGTCGTGCCGGGCTTTCCGTGCACCATCACCAGCCCCTCGTCGACGATCTGGAGCGGCAGGCCGCGCAGGAACTGCTTGTTGGGCTCGGTCAGCACGCGGCTGGTCCAGACCGAGGCCGCCTGGGCCGCGCTGTTCTTCTGCTCGAACATCTCGCGGCAGAGCACCTGCATCTCGCGCGGGAAGTCCGGATACACCCCGTCCAACCGGTCCAGGTTGGCGCAGACGAAGTCGTGGTTGCCCTGAACGGCCCGGATGCCGTGCTTCTGTATGAGGTCGCAGCATTCATTCGGATTGGGGCCGTACCCGACGATGTCCCCCGCACAGAAGACCAGGTCGGCGTCGGCGATCTCGCGCAGAACGGCCTTCAGAGCCGGCTCGTTGGCATGCACGTCCGAGATCACGGCAATCATGGCCGGCCACCGTCTGTCTGAGGGGCCTCTGTCACACCGGCCTCGTCACCCATCCCGCATCGACCGGCACAACATCCTATCAGACTCCGCGCGCCACGCGCAAACCAAAAGCCGGCGGCCCGTGCCGGGCCTCAGAGCGCCCGTTCGCTGTCCCGGATACGGTGGATCTCCTGGACCGGGTAGAGCCGTCCCGTGCCCATGCCCGGGCAGCGCTTGCACGCCACCTTCCAGGCGGTGGGGCTCGCCAGGAGGTCGTGCCAGAACGGGAACGAACGGCACTGCTCGGGGCGCTCCTGGTAGACGCTGCAGCCCTGCGGCGTCAGGAACACGCAGTCGCCGTTGGCCCGCTCCTTCAGGCTCACCCGCCACCAGACGCGCCGGCAGTACCGGGCCGCGAACTCACGCACGGGCATCGACAGGAACTCGGCCATCCGCTCCATCCGGCTCCGGGTCACCCACACGAACCCGGGCTCGCCCGTGCAGCAGAGGTTGCAGCGCGTGCATTCGAAGCGCAGGCCGTCCGCATACCACTCGGCCGCCTCGCCTGTGTCGGTGGGGTCCTGCGTCATCTACGGGAACTCTCCGGCTGGAAGGGCATGGAATCACACACCCTGCGGTTCAGGCCGGGCTGCGGGCCGGCTGCGGCAGGCCGCCGGGCTCCGGCCCTTCCTCGCGGTCGGTCGCGGCCGCCCGCCGCCCGGCGACGGCGGGCTTCTGTTCGGCCTCGGCCGCTCGCTCGGCCCTCAGGTCGGCCGCGGTGGCGCCGCGGAAGAGGCGGTCCACCTCGTCGCCCGTCAGGGTCTCCAGCTCGAGCAGGGCCTCGGCGATGCGCTCGAGCGCGCCCGCGTGCTCCCGGCACAGCGCCTGGGCCTTCTCGTAGCAGCCCATCAGCAGGGCGCGGATCTCCTGGTCGATGCTCTCCGCCATCCGGTCGCTATGCATCTTGCCCCGGGTGATCTCGTTGCCCAGGAAGACGTGCTGTTCGTCGTCCGAGTAGCGGATCGGCCCGAGTTCCGGGCTCATGCCCCACTGCGTGACCATCTTGCGCGCCAGGTCGGTCGCGGTGCGTATGTCGTTCTCGGCCCCGGATGAGATGTCGCCGCAGAACGCCTCCTCGGCCACGCGCCCCGCCATGCTCATCGTGATGTTGCCCAGGCACTCGCGGTAGCGCATCCCGTACCGGTCCTTCTCGGGCAGGATCATCGTCATGCCCAGGGCGATCCCGCGCGGGATGATCGTCACCTTGTGGAGCGGCTCCACGTGGCGGTCCAGCAGGGCCACCAGGGCGTGCCCGGCCTCATGGTAGGCCGTCATCTTGCGGTCTTCCTCGGTCATCACGCGGCTGCGCTTCTTCTGGCGGCCGAAGCGCACCTTGTCGCGCGCCTCCTCCAACTCCTCCATGGTCACGGCGTCGCGGCCGCGCGAGGCGGCCTGGATGGCCGCCTCGTTGACGAGCGCCTCCAGGTCGGCGCCGGTGAACCCGGGCGTTCCGCGCGCGATCTCGCCCAGGGCCACCTGCGGAGCCAGCCGCACGGCGCGCCCGTGGACCTGCAGTATCTCCTCCCGCCCGGTCAGGTCCGGCATGTCCACGACGATCTCGCGGTCGAACCGCCCGGGCCGCAGCAGCGCCGGGTCCAGCACGTCCGGCCGGTTGCTGGCCGCGATGACGATCACGCCCTCATCGCGGCTGAACCCGTCCATCTCGCTCAGGATGGCGTTCAGGGTCTGTTCGCGTTCGTCGTGGCCGCCGCCCAGCCCGGTACCCCGCTTGCGCCCCACCGCGTCGATCTCGTCCAGGAAGATGATCGACGGCTGGCTCTGGCGCGCCTTGCGGAACAGGTCACGAACGCGCGCGGCGCCCACGCCGACGAACAGCTCCACGAAGTCCGATCCGCACAGGCTCAGGAACGGCACGTCCGCCTCGCCAGCGATGGCCTTGGCCAGCAGCGTCTTGCCCGTGCCCGGCGCGCCCACCAGCAGCACGCCGCGCGGAATCCGGCCGCCCACGCGCTGGAACTTCTCAGGGTTCTTCAGGAACTCGACGATCTCCTGCACCTCCTCCTTCGCCTCGTCGACCCCGGCGACGTCGTCAAAGGTCACCAGAGGCCTCTCCTTGCGGGCGTGCGAGGTGCTGCTGCCCACGAACGGCATGATGCCGTCCCGAGGGTTCGCCACACGCATCTGCCGGTTGAACAGGTAGATCATCAGCACGAACAGCAACAGGATCGGCGCGATCTGGAGCAGCAGCATGGGCATGAAGCCCGGCGTCTTCACCTCCAGCCCGTCCTGGGGCAGCGCAGCGACCCAGTCGTCCATGTGCTCGTCGATGTAGCCCTGGGTCAGCCCCACCCAGAACGTCATCGGGGCTTCGGGCGGCGACTTGCAGACGCCGTGCACCTTCACCCCCTCGATCCGCATGCGCGCCACCTGCCCGGCCTTGAGCAGTTCGTGCAGTTCGCCCGGGGTGATCCTCCGCTCGGCCGGGCGGCTCAGGCTCTGGTAGAGCAGCAGCCCGACCAGCCCGGCGCCGATCGCCACGACCCAGATCAGCAGTTGCCGGCCGATCCGGGGACGGTTCGGGCCGTCCGTGTCCGCAGAATCACCCGGCGGCACCGGCCGGCGACGCTTGTGTTCATCGTCCAGAGACATCGGCCATCCCGTCTGGTTCAGACCGCTTCGGAGACACTCCCCAAACCCATGCTACCATGGCTCCTGCATCTGGTCCACGACCCGCATGGCCAGCTCCTCGAACAGCAGCCGGTTGGCGCCCTCGCCGGTCATCCACGCCACCCGCACGGAATCGCTCACCGACTGCGGCGGCACGATGTCGGCCCCCGTCAGGCGGTCGACCCAGCGAAAGCGCACGACGCCCGTGACGCGGGAGATCAGGACGACGTCGTCCTCGGACTTGATGTGCGTGGCCAGGTCCAGGCTGACCAGCTCGCCGCTCAGGACGCTGTCCGCGCGGCCGGGGCCGGCGAAGACCAGCGGGGTGCGCAGCTTGATCTCGTCCTCGATGGCCCGCGTCAGGTCCACCTCGTAGCCGCGCCAGAACGTTCGGTTGTCGAAGACGCGCAGGTGCACCGTGCGGATGTCCGGACGGAACAGCGGACGCGCCGTGTAGCCGCGACAGCCCCCGACGGCAGCGGCGGCCGCCACGAGGGCCAGGAGCCCGCAGCATCGCGGGACGATCGCTCGGTTGCAGCATCTGCTCACGGGTAGGTTCTCCTCAAGGCCCGGTTTCGGTCGCAACGCCCGGCAGCGCCAGCTCCTGCACGGTGCCCCGCAGGGGCGCCTCGAGCCCGGCCCGGATCCTCTGCAGTTCGACCTCGGCCCATCCGGCCTCGGGCGACTCCGGGAACTCCCGCAGGAGGCGCTCCAGGTAGACCACGGCGGCCCAGGGCTTCCTCTCGGCGTCGATGTAGAATCGGGCGACCTGCCAGACGAACGACGCGCGTGCGGCCTGCACGTCGGCCACGCGCTCGCGGGCCTCGGGCGCGTGCAGGTCGCTCGGATAGGTCCGGGCGAAGTCCTCGAACTGCTTCTCCGCGTTCTCCATACGCTCCAGCCCGAGGCCGAGCCACTGCGCCATCCGCCACTCGCACTCGGCCGCGCGGAACCACGCGTAGGTGTTGTGCTCGCTGCGCGGGAACTCCGTGATCAGCTCCAGGTAGAAGGCCTCGGCGTCCAGGTAGCGCCGCGCCCGGAAGAACGCGTCCGCCTTCTCGCACAGGATCGTCGCCGCCTCGTCGGCATCCCGGGCCGTGACCACCAGGCGGTCATAGAGCGTGCCGGCCGCATCCGGCTCCTCAACGGCCAGCACGCGCGCCGCCGTCCGCTGGTATCCGCGCGTGCGCGCGGCGAACGGGCTGTCCGGAAACTCCTCGGCGACCCGCTCCAGCTCATCGAACGCCTCGCGCGGCCGGCCGGTCGCCAGCAGCCCGCGGGCGATCGCAAATCGCGCCTCGGCCGCCCATTCCGCATCGGGCTCGGCCGCCAGCAAAAGCCGCAGCTCCTCCGTCCCGCTCGACCACTGCCCCCGGCCGATCAGGGCCAGGGCGTGCAGCCGCCGCGCCTCCGCGTCCTGGCGGGGCAGGTCCTCCAGGCTCATCTCGCCGGTCTCCGGCATCCACATCTCGGCGGCCATCGCGGACCCCACGGCCGCCGCGGCAGCCAGCGCCATCGCCAGGCCCACCATCCGTCGGAATGCCCAGGCCATCCCGTCACCTTTCGCTGCGGACACAGACCGATCCTACGGGATTCTATCAGAAGACGGGGCCCCGGTGCACACGTCTTCCAGCGCCCGGCCGACGGCCCGCCGCAACGGGGTCGCCCACTCCACGGCCGGCGACGCCGGATCGAACGAATCCTCCTGCGCCGTCCCGTCGGCACTGCTCCGCGCGGTCACGCGCACGCGCGCGCCGGCCGCCGCGGCGTCCGGCCGGAACACGGCCACCACCGGCTGGTCGGCGAAGTCGGCCGGACCGCACACGATGCGGGCGCCGACCCCGCCACCTGCCTCCGCCTCGACGCTCCGGAGGGCGGCCGAGCGAAGCCCGAGCAGCAGGTCGAAGACCGCCAGCTCGGCCGCCTGGGCCGGCGGGAGTGCCAGCGCCACGCCGCCGGAGGCGGCGGCGAGGTCCCGATAGCCCGGCGCCGGACGGTCGGCCCCGATCTGGAGCACCGCCAGCCGCACGCGCGATCGGTGCAGCACCTGCCGGCAGGCCGAGAGATCCCCGGGCACGTTGCGCCCCGTGACGAACACCACCAGGCTCTCGCCCGTCGCCTCGGCGCCCGAGAGCGCCTCGTGCAGGAAGTCGCCCGGGCGCGGCTCGGCGCCGTCCGCGAGCCCCCAGAGCGCCGTCAGCATGGTGTCCGCACGCTCGGGTGAATGCGGCGCCAGGCGGTTCGGCTCCAGCTTCAGGGTGCCGTCGTAGGCCAGCAGTCCGCTGAAGGTCGCCGGCGGCAGGGTGTTCAGGAGCACTTCCAGAGCGTCGTGCGCCGCGGCCGCTCCGCCCTCCCCGAACTCGCCCGCGGCGTCGAACGCCACGATGACGCTCCGCCCCTTGCGGACCCACTCGTCGCGCGGGGCGCGCGGCTGCCAGGCAGCCACGGTCACGCCCCCGGCCTCGGTCGGGAACGCCATCTGATGGACGGCCGGTCCCCGGCCGGGCTCATATTCGATGACGATCGGGAGGCCGGGGTCGACGTGCTCCCGGCGGCCGGACCACGCGGTGATGCCCGATCCCTTCGGGGCCGCCGCCAGCGTCGGACAGGCCAGCCGGCGCAGACCGGACTCGCCCGGCGCCTCGACCTGGACCGTCAGCCGCCCGATCCCGCCGCCTGTCCAGACCCACGGCAGCAGGCCGAGCGCATGGCGCTCCTCTCGCGCGCGCACCACGCAGAGCGCCGCCATCTCGTGCACCGCGCGCCCCCCGGGCTCCAGCACGATGCCCCGCGCGGGGACCTCCGCCAGCGGACTCGGCAGCAGCGCGCCGGCGGGGCGCAGCTCGCCCTGCCAGACCTCCGGGCCCTCGTTGGCCAGCGTCAGAGCGATCTCCACAAGGGCCAGCGCGCCGTGCAGGTGCGCACGCACGTCCAGCGCCACGATGGCGACCGAGGGCGGCAGGACGGGCGCGTCCGGCCGCAAGGGAACGGCGGCGAGCTGGCGCGGCGTGAGGCGGCCGCCCTCGTGGAGCGGGAACAGGTGCAGGAAATGCGCCAGCTCCGCCCCCCGGGCCGCCCGAACCGGCCCGGCCGGGCGGCCGCCGGTCAGCACCGCCACCTGGCCGGGGCGCAGTTCCACGGCCTCGTCGCCCTCCCCGGCCGTCGCCGCGCCGGCGATGCAGCCGATCTTGAGGCGCTCCAGGGACCGCGCGACCGAGAGCAGTCCCGTCGCGCAGCGCACGGTCCCCGCGCCGGACAGGACCTCCGTCACGTCCTCGCCGCCCGTGCATTCCACGTAAGCGCGGCCCACCACCAGCTCCGCCTGCTGCCCCTCGCCGAACGCAACGCGCGCCATGGGCGGAAGCGACCAGAGGGCCGCTCCGTGGCGGACCCGGGCGAGCGCGTCCGGGCCGGTTCGCACCTCCGAACAGACCGGCAGGGGTTCCCGGCCGGTCAGGGGCCGCCAGTCGTGCGTCCCGGGCACGCAGACCTGCACGCCGCCCACGGCCAGCACGACGCCCGGGCCGCCCGGATCGGCCGCGCCCGGCGAACCGAGAAGCGCAATGCCCGCCACGGCCGCCACCAGGATGCCGATGAGCGCCACGGCCGCGATGGCCGCCTTCTTCTGCCCGGGCATCTGAGGGGTCGGGTCGGCCGGCGGGCCGTCCAGTTGCATGGGACGGTCCAGGGCCTGGCGGAGGCCCTCGGACATGATCTGGTCGAGTTCGGGCGGCGGCTCGGCGGGCGGCATCGCGCGGATCGCGTCGCGCACCGCCCGGTACTCGGCCAGTCGGCGCACGCAGCCCGGACACTGGCGCAGGTGCTCGGCCAGATCGGCACCGGGATGCGCCTGGCCGCCCTGCAGGACCAGGCTCACGATCGACCGCGCGGCGTCTGGACACTTCATGGGGTCCCGGCCGCCTCCCTGCGCCGCAGCCGGGCCATCGTCCGATAGGCGCGCGCCAGACAGTGCCGCGTGCGCTCCACGCTGAAGTTGCACACGAGGGCGGCGTCCTCGACGCTCAGGCCTGCCAGCGTGGCGAGCAGAAAGGGCTGGCGCAGCGCGCGGTCTATGTCCACCACTCGGAAGAAGAGCCGTGCCCGCTCCGTCGTGCGCTCGGTCCGCTTCAGGTCGTCGAGAAGATCGGTCAGCCCGAACGTCTCCGGACGCGTCGCCGGCGTGGTGTTCTGCGTGGCCACCGCGTAGAGCCAGGTGCGGAACGAGCCGAACCCCGCGAACGCACCCCGCCAGCCCGCCAGCAGCGCCCACGTGCTGCGCAGCGCCCGTGCGGCGGCGTCCTGCTTGCCCGTGCTGAGCAGCAGGTACCAGTAGAGTTCGCGCCGGTAACGCCGTTCGAGCGCGGGAAGGGCCTCGTCCTGACCGGCGACGAACGCCGCCCACAACTGCTCGTCCGACCGCTCGTCGCGGTGCTCTCCGTCGCCCATGCCGTCCTCCGGGAAAGGCCCCATTCTACGCGCAACGCGCCGCCCCCGCCAACTCCGGGGCAGCCGGCGCCGGCCGCCCGCGCCGTGGCATCGCGGGCGGTGCGCTGGTAGAATGCCGCCATGCGAATCGGGAACGGCTACGACATCCACCGGCTGGGCGCAAACCGCATGCTCGTCCTGGGCGGCGTGCAGTTCCCCGGCGAGCCGGGGCTCATCGGCCACAGCGACGCCGACCCGGTCATGCACGCCCTGGCCGACGCAGTGCTGGGCGCCGCCGCGCTCGGCGACATCGGCGAGCACTTCCCCGATACCGACCCCGCGTGGAAGGGCGCCGACAGCGCGGGCATCCTGGCCGAGGCGCTCCGACTCGCGGCGGTCGAACGCGGCCTGCGACCGGTCAACGTCGACGTGAACGTCATCGCGGAACGCCCGCGCCTGGCGGAGCGCAAGGCGGCCATCCGCGCGCGCCTGGCGGCCGTCACCGGCCTGCCGGCCGACTGCGTGAGCGTGAAGGCGCGCACCGCCGAAGGCCTCGGCCCCGTGGGCCGTCGCGAGGCCATCGAGGTCCATGCGGTCGTCCTGATGGACACACTCTGAGGCGCCGGCCCCTCTCCTACCCGCCCCCGGCCAGTTGCCGCGACCTCTCCGTGGCGGCCGCTACGGCCTTGACGAACGCGGTGCGCACGCCGCCCGCCTCCAGCGCCCGCAGGCCCTGCTCGGTCGTGCCGCCGGGCGTGGTCACGTCCGCGCGGAGTTCGGCCGGGCTGCGGCCGACCTCGGCGGCCATGCGGCCGGCGCCCAGCACCGTCTGGGCGGCCAGGCGGCCGGCCACGTCGCGGGGCAGCCCCGCCGCCGCGCCGGCGTCCGTCAGCGCCTCGATCACCAGGTAGACGTACGCCGGGCCGCTGCCGCTCAGGCCGGTCACCGCGTCCATCTGCCCCTCGTCCACGCGCACGCACAGGCCCACCGAGCGCAGCATCTCGTCGATCAGCATCGCGTCGGCGTCCGTCGCGCCGGGGCCGACGCAGTAGGCGGCCGCGCCGGCCCGCACGAGCGCCGGCGTGTTCGGCATGATGCGCACCAGGCGCTCGGTGCCGAGCATCCCACGCAGGGCGTCCAGAGGCACGCCGGCGGCGATCGACGCCACCAGATGCCCGGGGGTGAGCGCCGCCGTGAGGTCGCGGCAGGCGTGCGGGACGATCTGCGGCTTGACGCTCAGCACGATCACGTCGCACGCACGTGCAAGTTCCGCGTTGTCCGCCAGGACGCGCGCGCCCAACCGAGCCGAGAACAGGCGGCGGCGCTCCTCGGCCGGATCGGCCACGTACAGCCGTTCCGCGGCGGCCGCGCCCGCCGCGATCATGCCGCCCACCAGGGCGTCGGCCATCTTGCCGGCCCCCACGAAGCCCACCGTCCGCTCGATCATGGTCTCCTCCCTTGCCGGATGCTCTGCGGGCGGCATTATGCCCGGAGGGCGCGCCCGTGCGCAACGCGCGCGCAGCGTGCGCGCGTTTCTCCGACGTCCACTTGCGCCGTCCGTAGGGGCCATGTACACTCGGCACGTCCTGTGTATAGAAGCCACACCATGCCCTCCGTACCGATAGCGTTCGCCGTGCTCCGGACGACCGGCCCGTCGCCGGCGGACGACCGCGTGACGGACGCGGCCGCCGTGCGCTGCGACGCGGACGGCGCCGCAGCGCCCTGGCGTGCCCCCGCCGGCGCCGGACGGGGGCGGAAGGCGGACGGGCGCCTGATCGCGGCCCTGCAGGCCCACTGCGCCGCCCTGCCGTTGGTGGTCGAGGACGCGGCCGCCTTCGCGGCGTTCCTGTCGGCACGCCAGGCGCCGCTGCCGAGCGTCCTGCTCGGCCTTTCGGACCTGGCGCGCATCGTCCACCCGACGGCCCCCGACTACTCGCTGCCCGCGCTGGCGGACTTCCTGGGGCTCGGGGCGCCGGACGCGGAGGCGGACGCGGTGGCCCGCGCGCTGCTCGTCAAGGGCGTGTGGGAGCACCTGGAGCAGGACCTCCGCCGCCTGCCGCCGGCGGCCCTGGACCTGATCTGCCGCCTCGCGGACGCCTCCGGTGCCCCGCTCGCGCGGGTGCTGCGGGCGGCCGCCGCCGAGGACGGACGCCTGGCGCTGGAGCCCGACGGCGGCCCGGAGCAGCTCCTGACCGACCACTCCGACCTGCTGCGCCGCGCACAGAAGGAGCCCGCGCGCGAGCCCACGCAGGAACCCCTGCGCACCGACGCCATCTGCCGCATGTTCTCGCGCGAGGGCCTGATCGGCCGGGGGCTTGCCGACTACGAGCCCCGCCCGGAGCAGGCGGACATGGTCTACGCCGTGTGCGAAGCGCTCAACGAGGGCGCGCATCTGCTGGTCGAAGCGGGCACCGGCACCGGCAAGTCGCTTGCCTACATGGTGCCCGCCATTGCCTGGGCGTGCACGAACGGCGACCGGGTCGTCATCTCCACGAACACCCGCAACCTGCAGGAGCAGCTCTACCGCAAGGACTTGCCGCTGCTGGGCCGGCTGTTCCCGGACCGCGTCCGGAGCGCCCTGCTGAAGGGACGCACGAACTACCTGTGCGCGCGGCGGTTCGCGCACCTGGCCCGCTCCTTCGACCGCGAGATCGCCGATCCGGCCGACTGCCTCGCCCTGGCGCCGCTGGTCGCCTGGCTGGCGGAGACCGAGACCGGAGACCTGGCCGAGTGCAACGGCTTCCAGCTCAGTCCCGCGGCGGCCTCCCTGACGTCGGCGCTCGTGACGGGGGGCGAGGAGTGCGCCGGCCGCGCCTGCCGCATGCGGAGCCGGTGCTTCGTCCAGCGCGCCCGGGCCCTGGCCCAACTGGCGGACATCCTCGTGGTCAACCATGCCCTCCTGTTCGCCGAGAGCGGGCTGGAGACCCCCGTGCTGCCGCCCTATCGGTGCGTCGTGTTCGACGAAGCCCACAACCTGGAGGACGTCGCCACCGACGCGCTCTCGGTCGTCGTCGAGCCGTACAGCGTCTACCGCGTCACCAACTTCCTCTATCGCAGCCGCCGCGACGGGAGCGGCAGCGGCCTGCTGGCGACGGCGATGTACGAGGTCGGCCGCATGCGCGACCGCCCCGGAGCCGTGGCCCCGGGCGCGGCGCGCGAACTCTGCACGAACGCCATGGCCGCGGTCACCGAGGTGACCGACGCGGCGCGCCAGTTCTTCGAGACGATCGGCGAGCCGTTCGCCGAGGTGCCGCCGTCCGTCGAGCGCATCCTGCTGGCCGAGTGCCGCCCGTCCCTGGGCTCCGGCAGCGAGGCGTGGCAGGCCGGCGCACGGCTTCAGGAGACCGTTCGGTCGCTCGGTGGGCAACTGGAGGAGCTTGCGAAGGCGTTCGAGGGCGCCGAGCGCGAGGCCGCCGCAGGCGGCGAGCTGGCCACCGACCTGCGCGCCCAGACCGTGCGCCTGCAGGAGGTCTGCGCCGCCATCGAACTCGTTCTGGCGCAGGAGGACGAGGCATTCGTCTACTGGCTCGAACGGACGCGGCGGGACCGCGGCGACCAGTGCTCCCTGCACGCCGCGCCGCTGCGCGTGGCGCAGTACTTCCGCGACGCCTTCCTGCGCGACAAGCGCACGGTCGTGTTCACCTCGGCCACGCTTCAGGTGGACGGCAGCTTCGACTACATGATCGAGCGCCTGGGTGCGGAGAACACCCCGGCCGAACGGCTGCGGTGTCTCGCCCTGGGCTCTTCGTTCGACTACGAGCGGCAGGCCCTGGTGGGGGTGACCGCCTTCCTGCCGGACCCCGGCGGGCAGCGCAACAGCCAATACGACGTCGAACTGGCCGCGTTCCTCACCGAACTGCTCGAATGCACGCAGGGCCGCGCCATGGTCCTGTTCACGTCCTACTCGCTCCTGAGCTTCGTCTACGACGCCGTCAGGGGGCCGCTGCAGCGGCTGGGCATCACCGTGCTCGCGCAGGGCCATAGCGGCAGCCGCGAGGCGATCACGGGGCTGTTCCGCACGCGCCCGCGCTGCGTGCTGCTGGGCACACGGAGCTTCTGGGAGGGCGTGGACATCTCGGGAGAAGCCCTGAGCTGCCTGGTGCTGACCAAGCTGCCCTTCCACGTCTTCACCGACCCGCTCGTGCGCGGGCGCACCGACTACCTGCGGGCGCTGGGCCGCGACCCGTTCCGGCACTACACGCTCCCGGAGGCCGTGATCGACTTCCGCCAAGGGTTCGGACGGCTGATCCGCACGCGCACCGATGCCGGCGTCGTCATCGTGACCGATCGGCGGCTGACCACCAAGGGCTACGGCCGGAGCTTCCTGCGCAGCCTGCCGACCCGGCACCGGGTCTTCGACACCCCGCAGGACGCCCTGGAGGAGGTGCGGCGGTTCTTCGCCCGCGTCCGGGACAACGGCTCATGATGCGCCCAGAACCGTTCGGTAGACCTGGATGACTTCCTGCGCCTGCCGCGAGGTCGAGAACAGGTCGCACATGCGCTGCCGGGCCGCAGCCCCCCAGGCACGACGCCGCTCGCCGTCGGCCGCCATCTCCAGGATCGCCTCGGCCAGTTGCCCCGGCGTATCGTCCACGACGATCCCCGTCCGGCCGTCCAGCACGATGTCGGGCAGCACGCCGCGCCCGGCCACCACCAGCGGCTTGCCCATCGCCGCCATCTCCATGGCCGCCCGGCAGGAGCCGTCCGACCCCGGCATCAGCATCATGCCGGCGTCGAAGGTCGCCAGCACGTCGGCGTAGTCGTCGCTCCGGTAGCCCAACGGCAGGACCGTCCCGCCCAGGCCCGTCGCCAGCACCGGGCGGTCCAGGAGTTCCTCCCTGTGCGTGCCGCGGCCGCAGACGGCGATCCGGACGCACGGGTTCCTGCGCGCCACCGTCTGCGCCGCCCGCAAGAGCACGTCGAAGCGCCGGTGCCGCTGCACGCGCGCCACCAGCCCGATCACCACGTCGCCCTCGCCGAAGCCCAGCCGCGCGCGCAGTCCGTCGGGCGGATCGGCGGGCTGGAAGGCCCGCACGTCGATGGCGCCCCGCACCGCGCTCACCGTGCCGGGCGCGCGCCGCAGGCGCTCCAGCGCCTGCGCAACGTGCCGCTCGCTGAGCACGATCAGGTGGTCCAGGTTCCGGGGCCCGTAGAAGCGTCGCTCCAACAGCCCGCCGGCGTACTGGCGCGCCCCGTGATCGGTCCGCACCGTCGGGATGGTGCGCCGGGACCCGGCCAGGACCCCGATGAACTGATCCCACCCGCCGTGGAAGTGGATGATCCCGTAGTCGGCATCCGCCGCCTCGCGCAGCCGTCGGCGGGCGCGGAGCGCCTCCCGGAGGCTCCAGGCCCCGTGCGGCCGGAACACCTCCAGGCAACGGACCCCGGCCTCCCCGGCGCGCTGGGCCACGAGGTTCGGCACCCCGGGCGGCGCCGCCATACAGGCCAGGTCCGAGACCCAGCCGCGCTCGGACAGGTCCGCACAGAGCCGGACCACCGGCCCGGACGGGCCCGTCCACTTGTAGTCTGCCAGACAGTGCAGGACTCTCGGGTACACCCCGCTCACACCTCTTGTCGGCCGGAGCGCCCATGATAGTCGCGCACGGCGCGGAAATCCAATCGAGCCCGCGGCCCGGCGGCGGAAATGCTCCGAAACGCTTGCACTGCGCCCGCCTTTGGGGTAACATTGGCTGCTTGAGCGCGAAGGTGGCGGAATTGGCAGACGCGCTAGACTTAGGATCTAGTCCGCCTTGAGCGGATTGGGGGTTCGAATCCCCCCCTTCGCACCAATTCCACCACGGACGTTCTGCAGCGGAGCGGGTGTAGCTCAGCGGTAGAGCACCAGCTTGCCATGCTGGGTGTCGAGGGTTCGAATCCCTTCACCCGCTCCATCCCCCGTCCCGACGAACCCCTCCTCGCCCACCGCCCGTCCGTACGCCGCCCGCACCGGCGCCCGTGTGCACGCACGTCTGCGGCCGGGGACGGCCGCGCTGCCCGGTGTTGTTCGGAGGGCCGGGCATGGCAGGCGCGGGCACGACGGAGCGTGCCCCTCCAACGGCGGGGTCGCGTCCGTGCAAGTGGAGGGCCGCGCTCCGTCGCGGCCGGGGATGGCAGGCGGCCGGCCATTGCAGGAGCGGGCACGACGGAGCGTGCCCCTCCAACGGCGTGAACCGTTCGTGCAAGTGGAGGGCCGCGCTCCGTCGCGGCCGGGGGTCGGTGGAGGGCCGCGCTCCGTCGCGGCCGGGGATGGCAGGCGGCCCGTCATTGCGAGAGCGGGCACGACGGAGCGTGCCCCTCCAACGGCATCCCTGCCGGCCCCGGCGGCTATGGCTCCAGCCGGACGCTCTGTGCGATGCGTCCGGCAGCGCCCGCCGGGCCGACCAGGTAGAGCGGCGTCGGGGACACGGTGACCGTCGGCCCCGAGACGGACCGCCCCATCAGGTCCAGGCATTCGGCCCCGTCGGGAATGGAGACCCGCGCCGTGCCCGCCGCGTCCCACAGGACGCAGACCGCCTGAACGCCGGTCTCGAACCCCAGGGAGAACCGATCCTCGCCCACGTCCCCGGAGGCCGCGAACCGCGCGTTCGGCCCCATCAGGTCCGTGAAGACCGCCAGCGCCGGGAAGACGCGCGCCGGGGCGCCGCCGTACTTGAAGAACATGCAGTTGTAGTTGGGCTGGTTCACGCGCCCGCCCACGCCGGCGTGCACGATGATCTTCTCCACCCCGCGCGCCATCATCACGGCGAAGAGGCGGATCGTGTACTCGGCGCACTGGCGCTCGTCGGCCAGCAGCCGCTGCCCCGCCCACCCGGTTCCCGGCAGCACCGGCTGGGCCGGCGGGTCGTCGTCGCCGTAGTAGGAGAACTCCGTGACCCACATCGGCTTGCGGCCGCCGTGTCGGTCCATCCGTTCCAGCAGTTCATCCGTCTGGCCGATGAAGCTCTCCGGCGGCACCCGGCCCGGGTAGAGGTGCAGGCCGAAGATGTCGACGTGCTCCAGGCAGCCCGCCTCGATCACCTCGCGGGTCAGGTGGCGCGGAGAACTGCCGATCCCGCCGATCACCCGGCACTCCGGGTCGGCGCGGCGCATCGCGGCGGCCGCCTTCGCCAGCAGGTCCACGTAGTCGGCCGGTGTATACCCGCCCGAGGCGGGCAGCGAGTAGTGCGTGTAGATCGGCTCGTTCAGGAACTCCCACACGCGGATGCGGCCGCCGTAGTGCTCGACGGCCCTTCCCACGAACTCCGCGAGCCGCTCGGGGTCCTTCGGCGCCCAGGCCAGCCCGCCCGGCGCCCTCCCCGACACCTCCGCATCCGGCGGAACGGACGTGTTCCATACGGTCGAAGGATACGGCGGCAGAAGGGCCGTCACGTTCACCCCTTCCCGGATGACCCGGTCGACCTGCACGTCGCCGATCTCCCATCGGTATTCGCCCTGCCGCGGCTCCAGGTCGTGCCACTTCAGCGTCCAGTCCCTGTGCCACGTGCACCCGGCCTTCCTCGCCAGCCGGATCAGGTATGCGTCCGGGAAGGCGTGGTTCAGCCCCAGAGCCGTATCATCCCACCGCGGCTCGGGCACGAACGCCAGGCGCAGATCCTGAGACCACGAGCGGCCGGCCGCGCTGAACTCGGCCGTCAGGCGGTAGTAGCCTCTCCAATCGGCCGGCAGCTCGACGTCCCGCTCGGCGCCCGAGGACGGCGGCACGTCCAGGCGGACGTCCGGCAGCTCGATCGCCTCGTCGAAGAAGTCCGCAGCCCGCAGGCGGACGGCGACCGCCCCGGCCTCTTCCGTATGGTTGCACGCGCGCAGCCTGATCGAGGCGGGCGTCGCGGCCGTGAAGATGCCGGCCGGGCTGTTGGGCTCAATCCCGGCCTCCAGGGGCGCGTACGGCTCAAAGGCTGTCGCCACCTCCCCCCGCTCGAGCTGGACGGCGTCGATGTCCACGGCCACCGGCGAGTCATCGACCAGGTCGGGGCCGACAAAAACGTAGACGTAGCGCGTCTCCGGGCGGAACGTGAACGAGTAGCGCCGCCAATCGGTCGAGAGCCGGACGGTCTCCCGCAGGTCGCGGGCACGGACCCGCGAGGCGCCCTCCGGCTCCTCCGCGCGCACGCCCAGGGCGGCCTGGGCGCCGTCCGCGCTTGCGCGCATCCGGCACGAAAGGGTGTACGCCTCGCCGGGCTCCACGGGAATCCAGCCCACGTTGGCCGCCTGCATCATCCGGATGCGCCGCGCCACGGGCTCGTAGTAGTCCCAGTACAGCATCGGCCCGTCCGGCCCGCCCAGCGGCACACGCAGGAAGCGCCGGCCGTGCGCCGCGCCGTCGGATTCGATCCGGCCCTGGAGGCGGTCCAGGTTCCCCCAGGCGATCGGGCGTCCGACGGCCCCCCAGCCGACCAGCCCCAGCTCAAAGGAGCCGTTCGGCACCATGTTCCTGCCGGCCGCCGGCGGGACCGTCTGTGTGAAGGCCACCTCGTCCACCGTGAACTCCACGATGCGCACGTCGTCCAGGTACAGCGTGCCCGCCTCGTGGAACCAGAACTGGAGCCGGCTGGTCTCGCCCACCGACGCCGTCGCGCGGAACGGCACCCGCACCTCCTGCCACTGTGTCGTCAGCGGCACGCCGACGCTCAGCCCGGCCGGCTGCCAGTCGGCGGTATCCGTCAGCGCCACGGTGACGCTGCGGTCCTTCATCCCCTCCGCGCGCATGCGGCAGGAGAACTCGTAGAGCCGGCCGCGCTCCACGTGCACTCGGCCCACCTGGGCCACCATGGCGTGGTGGGAGCCGCCCGAACCCTCGCAGCGCGTGCACTCGAGCCGGCCGTGCGTGTTGCCGTCGTCATGGACCACGGTCAGCTCCTGATCGACGCCGCCCGGGTCGCCCGCCGCCTGCCAGTACAGGGGCCGCCCGTCCTCGACCTGCGCAAAGTCCCCGTTCGACACCCGATTGTCCATCATCATCTCCTGCGCGTTCCCGGGCCCGGCCAGCAGGGCCGCCCCGATCCACAGCATTCCGATCACCGACCGCGTCCCTGCGTTCATCGTTCGTCCTTCGCACTTCTCTGCTTGTGCAGATGGTCCGTCAGCTCGCTGGGCCGCATCCACGCGACGCGCTCTTCGTGGAACTCCCGGATGCGCGCCACCACCAGGCGGAACGCGTCCCAGCCGACTCCATCGGCAGGGTTCAGGCCCTGCCAGTGCGCATGGAAGAGGCAGTATGGCGCCCCCTTCCGGATGTACTCGGCGATGCGGCCGCCCTGCCCGTCCGCCGTGATGTAGTAGTCCGGATCGACGTGCGCAGGGCTGTTCTCCCAGCGGCCCAACCTGTCCTCGCCGATCACGGGCATGTCGTAGACGCCGAACTCGCCCTCGGCGGCCATGCATTCGGCAAGGCCGCGCCTGTGGACGAAGCACGGCACGGTCGGGCCGCGGAAGCCCCCGCGCCGGGCCACGTTCAGCAGCGCCCGCCAGCAGTTCGCGCTCAGGTTCGTCGCCCCCTGCCTTCGCAGTTCGGCATAGCGCGCCGCCGCCTCCGGACCGCCGCCGCCGGGCCACGTCAGGCCGGTGAAGCGCACGCCGATCTTCGCGCCCTCGGCAATGATGTCCTCGAAGTACTCCTCGTATTCCGCCGCCGGCACCTCCGGTTCGTGCATCCAGAGCCCTTCGTAGGGGGCGTCCGGCGGGATGGTGCGTGTGCGGAAGTCATAGCGGCGGCCGTGGGTCATTACCTCCATGTGGGAGTCGATGCCACATGCACAGGCCCGCTGCAGTTGCTCGATGTAGATCCGCTCGGCATCCGACCTCGGCTCGCTGAGCACGCGGCCGCCGGAACCGAGCGCCAGGATCACGCTGGATTCTCCGGCGATAGCCTCCGCACGGACGTAGTCCAGGAAATCGCCGAACGCACTGGGCGGCGCCCGCCAGGGGCTCGTGTCGTCACAGAAGAAAGACAGGATCGTCGTCTTCATCCTCTCCTCCCGGTCGCCCGGTTCGGCATCCGCCGCAGGCTCAGCGGCGCGTGCCGTCCGCATCGGCTTCGAGAGTGGGAGCAGCAGGGCTGCCGCACCGACACACCGCTTCAGGAAGCTCCGTCTCTCCATGTGCGCACCCCTCCTTGAACCCAGAATGCGTGTGGCTGCCTCGCCGCGCCGGGGATGTCGGGCATCTGTCCGCACCGGTTCGAGAAGCGGAACGGCCGCCCATGATCGCACGCCCGCCACGCGCGCGCAACCTCCGCGCCGGATGCCCGACCGCCCGTGCCGCTTGGCAGGCCCCCGGCGGGCCCTGTACAATGGGCCGGCGCAGACACTCCGTTCCCCCTCTGGCGCCGGAGCCGCCCCGTTGTCCGACACACGTTTCGACATCATCGTCGTGGGCGCCGGCCACGCCGGCTGCGAGGCCGCGCTCGCGGCTGCCCGCATGGGCGCGCGCACGCTGCTGCTGACGATGAGCCTGGACACCGTCGGCCTGATGAGCTGCAACCCCGCCATCGGCGGGCTGGCCAAGGGACAGCTTGTCCGCGAGATCGACGCCCTCGGCGGCGAGATGGCCCGCGTGACCGACGCCACGGCCATCCAGTTCCGGATGCTGAACACCGCCAAGGGCCCGGCGATGCACTCGCCGCGCGCGCAGGTCGACCGCAGCGCCTACCGCCGGCTCATGAAACGCCGGATCGAGCAGCAGGAGAACCTGCACCTGCGCCAGGACATGGTGAGCGGCGTCCTGACCGAGTCCGGCGCCGTCCGGGGCGTCCGGACGGCCGACGGGCACGTCGAGTCCGCACGGGCGGTGGTCCTGACGGCGGGCACCTTCCTGTCCGGCACGCTCCACCTGGGCCGTTCGATCACGCCCGGCGGGCGCATGGGCGAGCCGGCGGCCGTCGGGCTCTCGCAGAGCCTGCGCTCCCTCGGCCTCGAACTGCGCCGCCTCAAGACCGACACCCCCCCGCGCGTGAACGCCCGCACGGTCGACCTCCACCGCCTCGAACCCGTGGCGGGCGACGCGCGTCCCGTCCCATTCAGCAGCTCCACCGAGCGCCTCGACCGCCCGCAGGCCCTCTGCTACGCCGCCGCGACCAATCGCCGCACCCATGACCTGATACGCGGCAGCATCCACCGGGCCCCGCTTTACGACGGCCAGATCACCGCGACCGGCCCGCGCTACTGCCCGTCGATCGAGATCAAGGTCCTCCGCTTCCCGGAGCGCGACACCCACCAGCTCTACCTCGAGCCCGAGGGGCTCGACACACTCGAACTCTACTGCAACGGCCTGTTCACCAGCCTGCCGCGCGACGTGCAGGAGGCGATGGTCCACAGCATCGAGGGCATGGAGCGCGCGCAGATCACGCGCTACGGCTACGCGGTCGAATACGACTGGCTCCCGCCGACGCAGCTTCGTCCGAGCCTCGAGGTCAAGCAGGTCGACGGGCTCTTTCTCGCCGGCCAGATCAACGGCACCAGCGGCTACGAAGAGGCCGCCGCGCAGGGGCTCGTCGCCGGCATCAACGCCGCCCGCAAGCTCCGGGACCGGCCCGCCCTCGTCCTCGGACGCGACGAAGCCTACATCGGCGTGCTCATCGACGACCTGGTCACCAAGGGGACCGAAGAGCCCTACCGCATGTTCACCTCGCTGGCCGAATACCGCCTGCTGTTGCGCCAGGACAACGCCGACCGCCGCCTCGGGCGCTACGCCCGCGAAAACGGGCTGATGGCCAACGCGCGATGGACGGACCTCGTCCGGAAGGAGGAACAGATCGCCGCCGCCCTCGCCTACCTGAGTGCCACGCGGCGCGACGGCGTGCCGCTGGCACAACTGCTTCGCCGGCCGGAGGTCACGCTGGACGATCTGCGCGGCGCCGACCCGGAGCTGGCCCGGATGACCGCCCGGCCGGACGTGCGGCAGCAGGTGGAGATCGAGGCCAAGTACGCCGGCTACATGAAGCGGCAGAGGGAGCAGGTGGAGCGCTTCCGCCGCAATGAGGACCGGCGCATCCCCGCGTCCGTGGACTACGACAGGGTCCCTGAACTGCGCTTCGAGGCCCGCGAGAAGCTCGCCCGCATCCGCCCCGCCTCGCTCGGCCAGGCGTCGCGCATCGCCGGCATCTCGCCCGCCGACCTCACCACCCTGATGATCTGGCTCGAGACCCGGCGCCCCCGCACCGCGCCGCCGCAAGCCGCCCCCTCCGAGGAGCCGACCCCATGACGCTGCCCCCCGGCAAGCTCGAACCCCGTCTCCTCGCCGAACTCCTCTCGGCCATCCCCGCGCGCGACGAACGCGTCGTGATCCGCCCCGCCGTCGGCCGCGACGTCTGCGCCATCGACATGGGCAACGGCCGCTGCCTCGTGGCCAAGACGGACCCCGTCACGTTCGCCACCGACCGGATTGGCTGGTACGTCGTGCACGTCAACGCCAACGACCTGGCCACCGTCGGCGCGCGCCCGCGCTGGTTCCTCGTCACCGCGCTCCTGCCCGAAGGCCGGACCGATGACGGCCTCGTGCGGCGCCTCTGGAGCGAACTGACCGATGCGCTCGAGACGATCGGCTGCGAACTCTGCGGCGGACACACCGAGATCACCGTCGGCCTGGACCGCCCCATCCTCGTCGGCTGCATGCTCGGCGAAGTGCCTGCGGATCGGCTGGTCGACAAGGCAAACGTGCGCCCCGGCGACCGCCTGCTGCTCACCAAGGGCGTGCCCATCGAGGGAACGGCCATCATGGCCCGCGAACGCGCCGCAGAACTCGGGCAACACTTCCCCGCCGAGGACATCCGCCGCGCGGCCGCCTTCCTGGACGCCCCCGGCATCGGCGTCGTGCCGGAAGCCCTCGCCGCCTGCGACGCCGGTGAGGTGCACGCCATGCACGACCCCACCGAGGGAGGCGTCCTGACCGGCCTGTGGGAACTCGCCCAGGCCGCCGGCTGCGGCCTCCGGGTCGATGAGGATCGCATCCCCGTGCTCGAACCCGGCGGCGCCTTCTGCCGGCACTTCGGGCTCGACCCGCTCGGTACCATCGCCAGCGGCGCGCTGCTGATCTGCGCTCCGCCCGCCGATGCGGAGCGCATCGCCGCGGCCGTTCGCGCACTTGGCGTCGCCTGCACCGACGTCGGCGAGGTCCGCCCGACCGCCGAGGGCGCCGTCCTGCTCCGCGCCGGCCGGCCCGTCCCCTTCCCCATCTACCCCCAGGACGAGATCACGAAGCTCTTCGCCTCCGCCCCGTAGGGCGCCCGGCCCCGCCCGGCGGGCAGGATTGCGCCGGCACGGACGACTGCGGTATCATGCTCGCGCCCACACACCCCCCGCGGAGACATGCGGTGAACTGCCCACGAGACCTGCTTGCCACTGTGATCGTGCTCCTGGTTGCCGCCGGATGCGGCGACGACGGAGCGGCCCAAATCGAGACCGCACGCCTCGCGGCCGAACTGGACGCCGCCCGGGCCGAGCGCGCCACCCTGACGCACGACATCGACGCCCTCCGACACGAGCTACAGACGGTCCGCGACGACCGCGCCCTCCTCGAAGCCCGGCGCGACGCCTTTCAGAAGCGCATCGCCGAACTGGAGGCCGCCGCACAGGCCGCGCCCCCGCCCCCGGAGCCCGCCGCGCCGCCCGCCGACGACCGCCCGCTCCTCGACGCCCGCCGGCAGATGGAGGCCCTCGCCGCCGTCCTGTTCGCACGCGAGCACTACGACGTCGCCCGCCTCGTCGCCCTGACCGCCATCGAACTCGGATCCGATCGCCCCGAGATGCACTTCCACATCGCCTACGGCAGCGCCGACGCCGGCGAGGACGATGCGGCCGCGCAGGCATACGCGGCCGCCGTCGACGCCCTGGAGGGCCGCCCCGACGCGGACCTCGAGCTGCTCGCGAAGTGCCTCAACAACCGCGCCGCCGCCCTGACGCGACTCGGACGAACGGACGAGGCGGAGGCCCTCTACCTGCGCATCCTCGCCCTGGATGCCGACGACTCGGCCGCGCACTTCAACCTCGGGCTCCTCTACTCCGCCCGGCCCGAGCGGGCTGCCGACGCCGCCCGCCACCTCCAGCAGCACATCGTCCACGGAGGCACCCGTGCGACCACGGCCGGGGAACTCATCCTGAAGCTGCAGCAGGCTCAGGACGACGCGGACTGAGCCGCGCCGTCCCCCAAGACGCCTTCCAGCCACGCACAGGTGCCCTCGATCGCCTCGCGCTTCCACGCCAGGGAGTAGAAATTATGGTTGGCGCCGACGACCGTGTGGAAGCCGGCCGGGATGCCCTGCCCCGCGAAGAACGCGCGGAACGCCGCCTCGGCTCCCGGCGCCTCCGGGTCGCGCCCGCCGTACACGAAGAACACCCGCCCCCTGTAGCGCCCCAGCGCGCCCAGAACGTCCCGGCGCGACCTCTGCCGGTCCCGTTCGGAGCCCTCCCCCTTGCGGTAGTGCCCGAACAACGTCCGCCGCACGCCCCCCACGTGCACGCCGCCCCGCAGCAGTTGCCACCATGTGGAAAGGCGTAACGCCTTGGCCGCATAGACCTTAAGGAAATGCCCCGTCCGCTTCACATCCTGACGCCCGTCCCGCTGCTCCTGGAACGGGTACGTGCTCCAGGCCGCGACACCGGCCACCTCGCCGCTCAGGGCCGCCGTCGCCAGGGCCACGTTGCCCCCGGAGCACATCCCCAGCAACGCGACCGGCGCGCCCGGCGGCAGCCCCTCGCGAAGCGCGGCCACGGCGGCCGACGCGTCGGCGATCATGCCGTCCAGATCGACCGCCATCGGGTCCCCCTCGCTCTCGCCCCGCCCCCCCAGGTCGAAGCGCAACGTCGCGAACCCGCGCCGCACCAGCTCGCGGGCGGCGTCCACCAGGATGCGGTGCGGCCCCATCCGGCAGCCCCCCCAGCCGTGGACCAGCACCACCCCCGCGCGGGCCTCCGCCGGGGCCTCCAGCACCCCGAACAGCCTGCGTCCTTCGGACACGATCGTGAGCGGCCTCAGCGCCATGCCGTCCTTCCCGAGCCTGTGGGCGAACCGGGAGCACAGTATAGCGTCAGCGGCCGGCACAGCCAAGGGGCCGGCCGAATGCCTCCCGACTGCGCGCGCATCACGCCGCCGCCCCCGACATCCGTCTGCAAAACCGCACCGGAACTTGACGCCGGCTCCGGGGCCAGATACAATGGAGGGCATCAGACGCGGGGTGGAGCAGTCAGGAAGCTCGTCAGGCTCATAACCTGAAGGTCGCGGGTTCGAATCCCGCCCCCGCTACCATGATTAAAGAAGACCTGCGACGCGAGTCGCAGGTCTTTTCATTTTCCCCTTCTGCGCAGGCAGCGCGCTGGGCAAGTGCAAGGCGGAGCCTTCGAAGGACCGGCAAGGCGCCGC
>JAAYEJ010000078.1 GCA_012728835.1 Candidatus Brocadiaceae bacterium
ACTGATCGAGAAGGTCATCCGCGGCGTGCGTTTCGCGGATGGTGTGGAAGTGCGAGAAGCAGCATGAATGGGCTCCCCGAAGGATACGTCATCAATTATCCATCAACAACATTTGACAGTATCTCGCGCTCGTGATCGTTGGGGCGCAGCTGTGCTTGCTACGCAGGAGGGAGCGCCGGCTCAACCGCCTCCTCGGGCAGGCGCGGGATGAACTCCGGCGAGCAGGGAGCCTGTCTGATCAGGAGTGGCACGCCCGGGAGATGGCGGCCGTGGCGAAGGCCCTCTCAGACGCCGGCCTCGCTCACCCCCGGATCTCTCGGCCTGGGCGACTTAGTACGCAGGAGGATGAAGAGGCGTACTGCGCGCTTGAGGCACGTGAATTGGACGCGGCGCCGGAGTTCATTGACCGGCCCGCCTGGGTCGGAATCAAGTACTCCATACCCGCCGTTCTGGTAAGTCTGCTCGTCGGTGGCGCCGCAGCCTTCAGTATGCGTGAAATCAATCGAACGGCGTGGTTGGTGGCAGGAGGTCTGAGCGCTGTTCTGGTTCCGATGGCGTTCGGGTACTCGTTCATCGCCTGGAAATGTGGCAAGGCGCTGGCGCGATACGTCTTTACCATGGCGTTCTGCGCAGTCCTGCTTGTCGGTTGCTTTGTGCTGATTGTCTTCAGCCGGCCGGGCTAGGAAGAGAGCGCCTCTCTCCGGACGGGCAGATCAGGTCCAGCGCGCGGCCTCTCAGACCCGGCTTGCGCAGTGGAGAAGGCAAGGCCGGTGGATAGCGGCAGGGATTGTCGACGCGGGTCTACAGCCGGGAGATGGTGCCGGAGTCGTATTACGACTGGGACGGGGTGAACGTGGTGCGCGAGCGGAACATGGACGGGACGGCCTCTGAGCGCCGGGTGCCGGGGCATGCGGCGGTGCCGGGCGTGGGCCAGATCGCGCAGGTGGAGAAGGTGAGCGGCGGCTCGGCGAGCCAGTACGTGCCGGCCTTCGACCAGGTGGGCACGACGTGGAAGCTCGTGGGCGCGGGCGGCACGGTGGCCAATTCGTATGCGTACGACGCATTCGGCACCGGCCGGGGCCAGACGGAGGCGGTGACGGAGCTGTACCGGTATGGTGGACGTCGGTACGTGCAGGAAGTGGACGAATACCTGCCGATGTATCACTACGTGACGCGGAGCTACGAGCCGGAGCTGGGCCGGTTTGCGGAGCGAGACGTGGAGGCGCTGGAGGTGCGGAACGCTCATACGTATGCCCGCAGCGACCCCCTGGCGAACACCGACCCCACCGGCCTCCAGTGCGAGCCGATTGCCGACGCGGCCGGGGCGGCAGCCAGTCTTCAGGAGCCGCATGGTGGCCGGCGCGAAGAGGAGGTGGAGAAGCCATCATATGGGCCCAAGGCGTCGGAGAAGAGCCAGGAGGCCGCCCAAGCGCATGTGGATTCGAGGACGCCGGGAAGCGATTAGGCGGAGGAGGAGGTCGAGAAGCGAGTCCTGGATCACCTGTTGAGCACAGGCGGCCTGCTGTTCTTTGATCAGTCTGAGTTCCTCGCGGACGAAGAGAAGGGGGCATGGGGGCGCCTCTATGTGAAGGGCCTCCTACCTGAGTACATGTATCCCCTGATGGGTACCCGTGAAGGATGGCGTCGACTTCCCGATGAGGCATATTCCGCCGGAGAGACGCCTGGTCAGGCCGGGCGGCGGGGGTTCTTTGAGGGTTGGTATGCGGGGCAGGTTAACGTGGGAAGAACCGTCCTGCTTGGCCAGAGTGATCGGGCAAACGAGCACAGGGACAAGCTTTGGAGGGAGTTGGGGCTCGAAGGGACATGGGAAGGCACTGCCAGCGATATCAGCGCCGGCGTCTTCACCGCTGCAGCGTATTCGGCGATGGCGGTGTTCGGCTGGAAGCTCGCAGTTCACTACGACTCGCCGTACGTGTCGCGCTGGGGGCGGCCTGGCCTTCAACGCGGTGACTGGGTCATGAGAGGCCCGAAGAGCGTCGGCAACTTTCTGCGGAGCGGGAAGTACCAACCTACGTGGTTCCCAGGAAGCAATATACCTGCGCAGTATTCAGCCGGTGAAACGTTCCTGGTGGGTAAGGGAACCGTCTCATGGCCAACCGGGGTTGACATCATCAAGGGATTCCTCGGACAGGGAAGGTACATGCCTTGTGTTGTTGGTATGGGGGGAAGCCTTGGCCTGCGCAGGGCACCAGACGCGCTGAGTCCAGTCGGAGATGGCACTCACGACGCGTGGGCAACGCACCACCGTGGCGAGGCGCTGGCGTGGCCCGACGAGCAGCCGCCAGACTATGAGCGTGTGAATGAGTATGTGCGGTTACGCACCGAGGCAGAGAGATATGCAGGTCCCCATTCATCGACGATGATACTGGATGACTACTGGCGACGATCTGCTGACCCGCGGCATGGCCTTGACTGGGAGTAGGCTGCCCGGGGAGACTGGCCTGAGCGGATGCGGCGCTTGGTGAGCATTCCCTCTTCGCAGGGGCTGCCTGGGGGCGCCTGCTGTGGATATTACGGACCGTCGGCGTTCGTGGGCGAGGAGGTGCGCTAATGACGGCAAGGTCTTTCGGCAACGCAAGTCCAGGGCTTGGCGGCGGGAACGGAGCCGTGACATCGGCTCCGCGCTTGTCACTTCCAGACGCGCATACGAGGGTGGCCCCGGGGTGTGTGGCGACGTGATGTAGGAGGCCGTTGCAGATGACGGTGTTCTGGTTGCGATTGTCAGTCGGCTCAGTCCTCGGCGCCCTGTTCGTGCTATGCGCCTTCTACAACGCGCGACTGGCGCTCTCGCCGCTGTGGCGCCCACGGAGCGAGTCGTACATCGTGCTACTTGGCGGCATTGCCGGTATGGTGAGTTTGGCCATCGCTCCGTTCGACTGCTTGCGCGCATGGTGGTGGCTGCCTCTGCTGGTTGACATCGGCTGCTTGCCCTTTCTCGCTTGCGCCGGCCTGGAGTTCGGCGTTTTGAGGCCACTTCGGCGCCGAGCAATGAGGCATCGTTCGGATGAGCAACGGGAAGACTGAGTGCGGGAGTGCGCCCGGGCTTGGTCCGGGGGACCGGCTGCGCGGGATCATGCTGGGTGCGGCAGTTGGGGATTCGCTTGGTCTGCCAGCGGAAGGGATCCCCCCTGCGCGCAGGAGGAAGCTGTTCCCTGGCCGATGGCGGCACCGGTTTCTCTTTGGACGCGGGATGGTGAGCGATGACACCGAGCACCTGGTGTTCGTGGCCCAGTCGCTCCTGGCGCATCCCCGATCCCCGGACCGCTTCGGTGCGCGGCTCGGGTGGTGCCTGCGCCTCTGGCTTCTCTCGGTGCCGGCTGGAATCGGCCTGGGTACGTTGCGCGCCATACTGCGGCTATGGATGTTCAGGGGGCCGAGCCGCAGCGGGGTCCGCAGTGCAGGCAACGGCCCCGCCATGCGGTCGGCGATCGCCGGCGCGGTGCTGAGGAACCGCCCCGACGACCTCGAGCAGGTCGTGTCGGTCTCGACGCGGATCACGCACACGGACCCCCGGGCGCTGACAGGCGCTCGCGTCGTCGCCTATCTGGCCGCCTGGGCTCTGCGCGATTCCCTGGCCGAGCGTCCGCCCTTGTGTGCTTTCCTCGCGATCTTGCGTTCGGCCGGCAGCGAAGACTGCCAGTGGGTGTCACTGGTGGACGAAATCGGCGCTGCTGCTCGGGACTGTGTGCCCGTTGCCGAGTTCGCTGACAGGCTGGGCCTGGCGCGCGGCGTTTCGGGCTACGCCTACCACACAGTCCCGGTTGTCGCCTACGCCTGGTACCTGCACTTCGGCGACTTCCGCGACGCGCTCGAAGCGGTGCTCAACTGCGGCGGCGACACCGACACGACGGGTTCCATCATCGGTGCGCTCACAGGGGCAGTCGTTGGCGAGCAAGGTATACCGGCGGAGTGGGTAGACGGCATCTGGGAGTGGCCCCGCACCACCCATGTGTTGCGCGAGATCGCGGACCGTCTGACGGAAGCAGACGCCGGCACCGACGCGTCGGCGCCCGTGCCTTACTTCTGGCCCGGCCTTGTGCCTAGGGGCCTCCTTTTTCTGATGGTCGTGCTGGCGCACGGGTTCCGCCGCCTGCTGCCGCCGTACTGAATGGTCGTCTTGCCGGGGAGATTGTCCGCAGCGGTCCCGAAGCGCGGGAACACACAGACGGGGACGACGTGGGGCGCCGGGTGCCGGGGCATGCGGCGGTGGCGGGCGTGGGGCAGATTGCGCAGGTGGAGAAGGTGAGCGGAGGCTCGGCGAGCCAGTACGTGCCGGCCTTCGACCAGGTGGGCACGACGTGGGAGTGTTCCGGTTCAGACGGAAATGGTCATCTCCCTGGGTCGCCGAACATACTAACCGGCGAGCCTGAGATGTCCATTTCCGTCTGAACCGGAACAACTCGCGTGTGACATGCCTGGGAAACCTGCCTGAGCCACGATTGGTGCACAGATTCTTGTGAGGAGCCCCCTTGCCGGCCACGGGGCCCAGCAGGGCATGGCACCGGCCGGCCTGCGTCGCGAGGCGGGTTCCACGAAGTGCACGCCCCCGCGAGTGCGTGCACTTGACGATTATGTTCGGATCGAACATAATCAAACACCATGGCAGGGAACGGGACGCACGCCGGAGCAGACTCAGGCAGGGGACCGCGCGCATGGGCATCAGCCTTGGACTGGTGGGACTCGGATCGTTCGGCTCGCAGTTCGCCGAGCTGTTCAAGCGGCACCCGCTCGTGGACCGCATGGCGCTGTGCGACGTGGAGCCGGAGCGGGTCAGGCGATTCGCCGACCGGGAGGACTGGCGCGACAAGTTCCGTCCGTCCGACGCCTACGCCGCGTTCGACGACATCTGCGTGAGCGACCTGGACGCGCTCGTCGTCATCACGCAGCCCTGGCTGCACGCGCCCCAGTGCCTGCAGGCCCTCGAGTCGGGGAAGCACGTCTACAGCGCCGTGCCCATCATCAGCGTGCCCGACGACGACGAGATACTCGATTGCTGCGACCGCCTGGTCAGTGCGGTGCAGCGCACGGGCCTGCACTACATGCTGGGCGAGACGACCTGCTACCGGCCGGCGACGATGTACTGCCGCCGGCGCGCGGCGGCGGGGGACTTCGGCCGATTCGTGCACTCCGACGCGCAGTACCTGCACGACGTGGACGACCGCGGCAGCAATCTGCGCGAGGTGCAGCGGCGCCGCACGACGGGCAAGGTCGGCTCCCTGTGGCTGGCCGAGGCGCAGCGCTACGCCGGCCGCGGCCTCGTGGGTGGGCCGATGCACTACCCCACGCACTCGTTCAGCGGGCCCATCCACGTCATGGGCGCCCGGGTGGCCAGGATCTGCGCGTGGGGGCAGCGCGACGAGACGGGCGACGACTACTTCGCGAACGCCTACATGAACGAGGTGGCCTTCTGCCGGATGAGCAATGGAGCCACCGCGCGCGTCGCCGAGTGCCGCAGGGTCGGCCACACGGGCGAGGAGACGTTTCGCATCTTCGGCACGGAGGGCTCCTTCCGCGAGGACCAGTGGGTCACGCGCGACGGCTGGACGGCGCTGACCGTCGACGACATGCGCGACGTGCTCCCGGACGAAGTGGTCGACGCCTTCCGAGGCGAGGACGGCTCCGGCACCTACGGCGGGCATGGCGGGTCGCATGCCTACCTCGTGCACGAGTTCGTCGATGCCGTCGCGCACGACCGCGTGCCGGCCGTCAACGTGTGGGAGGCCGTGCGCTACATGGCGGCCGGCGTCACGGCGCACAAGTCGGTCCTTGCCGACGGCGAGGTGCTGGACGTGCCCGACTGGGGCGACGCGCCGAAGTAGGCCCGTGAGAACGCAGGCGGAAGGCATGGCAAGAGGCTCGGCACAGACGGAGAAGCGACGGCGTGAGCTGGCGTCCCTGCTGTCCCGGAGCGAGACCATATCGACGGTCGAGATGGCCCGTCGCTTCGGCGTCAGCGAGATGACGATCCGCCGCGACCTGAAGGCACTGGAGGAGTCGGGCCTTGCCGTGCGGCGCTACGGCGGGGCGGCGCCTGCCCAGCGCATCACGTTCGAGTTCGCCTTCGACGGGCGCCGGCGTGCGCGCCTTGCCGAGAAGCGCCGCATCGGCGCCGAGGCCGCGCGGCGCGTCGAACCCGGGCAGACCGTCTTCCTCGACACGGGCACGACGACGCTGCAGGTCGCCAGGGCGCTGGCAGGGCGGGGCGTCCCGTGCACCGTCGTCACCAGCAGCCTCGTCATCGCGAGCACGCTCTGGGCCGACGACTGCGTCGAACTCGTGCTGGTGGGGGGCCGCGTACGGCGCGGCAGCCCGGACCTCGTGGGGCCCGGGACGGAGGTTATGCTCGAGAAGCTCACCGCCGACCTGGCCTTCATCGGCAGCGACGGTGTCGACCCCGACCGGGGCAGCTTCGCCGGCGATCTGGAGACGGCGCGCGTGGCCGAGAGGATGGCTGCCAACGCGGCGCGCGCCATCGTCGTCGCCGACGGCTCGAAGCTCGGACGCGCCGGCGGGGTGCGCTGCCTGCACGTGCGCGGGATGCACGCACTCATCACCGACCGCGCGGCCCCGGCGGAGATCGTCCAGCGGCTGCGACGGCGGGGGGTGGAAGTCACACTCGTTTAGGCTCTGTCTGAGAATCCGTAGCCGGCCGGAGCCAGAGGGATTCTCAGACAGAGCATAGGACGGATGCCCCTCGGGGCACTGGGAACAGGAAGGCACTGCATTGGAGACCACCGAACCGCTTGCGCCGGCGGGCATCCTGGGCGCCGGCGTTGTCACGGCCATGCGCCGGGCCCGCGACTTCCTGCGTGCGCGCAGCACGGCGGAGCTGCTGCCGCTGGTCGGCACAGTCCGTGCCGAACTCGCGCTCCAAGCGCCGGCCGCCGGCAGGAGCGCCTTCCCTCTCTCCTACGGCGGGGGCGGCACGTGCGCGCACGACCTGCTGGCGGGGCTGGGCATGTTCTACGTCTCAGAATCGGGCGAGGTGGTGCTCGATTGCACGAGTGGGCACTACCAGATGACGTGGGGCTACAATCACCCGGCTCTCACGTCGGCGCTGGATGCGGCGACCGAACTCGGCATCGTCTGGGACAACCACTCGAACATCCCTTCGATCCCGGTGAGGCATCTGGCCGACGCCCTGGCCGCGCTCGGGCGGGAGGCGGGGCTCGACCGCGTGCTGCTGGGCGTCTGCACGGGCAGCGTGGCCTGCGCGGCGGCGTTGAAGGTGATGCTCGCGCGCTACCGGGCCGACCACGCCCGATCGGCGCTCGGGCCGCCCGTCTTCATCGCACTCACCGGCAACTACCACGGCACCGACATCCTGGCGCAGACGCTGCGCGGCATGTGGCCGGGGCTCGTGAGCGGCGCCGAGACGGTGCAGTTGGAGCCCAACGACGAGGAGCAGCTCCGGGAGGCGTTCCGGCGCTTCGGGCGCCGCGTGGCCGGCTTCTGGGCGGAGCCGATCATGATGAACCGCGAGGCGATCGGCGTCCGACCGGACTACCTGCGGCTGGCGCGGGCGCTCTGCGACGAGTGCGGCGCCCTGATGGCCCTCGACGAGATCCAGACAGGCTTCTGGTACCCCGAGGTGCTCTATTTCCGCAGGGCGGACGTCGCGCCCGACATGGTCATCGTCGGCAAGGGCATGACGGCGGGGTTTCACCCGCTGTCGGCGATGCTCTTCCGGCACGAGCTGGACGTCCTCGAGCAGTACGACGCGATCAGCACCAACGGCAACGCGTCCCTGGCGGCGTTGCTCGCGCTCTGCAACCTCCGTATGATCGCGGACGACGCCCCGCGCATCGGCCGGCTGGCCCGCCGGCACCACGAATGCCTGTGCGCACTCGCCGCCGACTTCCCCGAGCTGATCGAGGGGGTCAACGGGGACGGGTTCCTGACCGGCATGCGGTTCCGGGCGCGCGACGACGCACTGGGCTTCCACAAGGCGGCCCTTGCGCGCGGGCTCTGGCTGCGGGCGCACGCCTACCACCCGGGCCATCGGACGGTGCTGATGAAGTACCCGCTCGTGATCGAGGACGCGGTGATCGATTTCGTGCTGGCGCAACTGCGGGACCTCTGCAGTGCGATGCCCTGGCGGTAGCGTGGGCGGACCGATTTCCGGGAGAGATGGCACATGGACGCACTCGGCGTCGGCATGCTGGGCTTCGGCTTCATGGGCAGGACGCACGTCTATGCGCACAGGACGGTGCCCCTGTACTACGACCCTCCGCCCGCGCGCACGGCGCTGCGCGTCGTGTGCACGTCCCGCCCGGAGACCGCCCGGGCCGCCCGGGAGGCCGGGGGCTTCGCCCGGTGGACGACCGATCCGCTGGAGGTGATCGCGGCCGACGACGTGGACATCGTGCACGTCTGCACGCCGAACTGCGAGCACTTCGAGGCGCTGGCGGCGGCGATCCGCGCCGGCAAGCACATCTACGTGGACAAGCCGGTTACCGCCAACCTGGACGAAGCCGACCGCCTGGAGGCAATGCTGCCAGGCTACGCCGGCACGGCGCAGGTGGTGCTCCAGAACCGCTTCCTCCCGGCGACGCTCCGCGCGCGGCAGTTGGTGGAGGAGGGCGCGCTCGGGCCGGTGACGCACTTCCGTGCGTCCTATCTCCACGGCGGGAGCGTCGATCCGGAGAGGCCCGTGAACTGGAAGTCCACGGCGGCCGCCGGGGGCGGCGTCATCCGCGACCTCGGTCCGCACATCCTCGACCTGCTCGGCTGGCTGATCGGCCCCTTCGACGCCGTACAGTGCGTCAGCCGCATCTGGGCGGCCGAGCGGCCGGACCTCGACCGCACCGGCGAGTCCATGAGGATCGACGTCGAGGACGCCGCCGCCATGCTGCTCCGCCGCGCCGATGGGGCTTTCGGCATGGTGGACGTGAGCAAGATCGCCACGGGCACGGAGGACGAGCTGCGCTTCGAGATCCATGGCCGACACGGGGCGATCCGTTTCGACCTCATGCAGCCGAACTACCTGGAGTTCTACGACGGGCGCCTGGCGGGCGGCGACTTCGGCGGCCGGCAGGGCTGGCAGCGCATCGCGACGGTGCAGAAGTACCCGGCGCCGGGCGGCAGGTTCCTGCCTCCGAAGCTCTCCATCGGCTGGGTGCGCGGCCACGTACACTGCCTCTACTGCTTCCTGAAGGCGATCACCGAGGGCACTGACGCGCACCCGTCGCTCGCCGAGGGCCTCGCCGTGCAGCGTATGCTGGAGGCGGCGCGCGAGTCGGCGCGGTGCGGTGAGTGGGTCAGGCCGGCGACTCCGTAGCGAAGAGGATGACATCATGGCGGTGAGCACGCTGCGCCCGAAGGTGGGCCTGCTGGGACTGACGCTGGAGCTGTACGAGCAGACGGCGCCGCGGCTGCGGCCCGGACGCGAGGCATGGGTGCGGCGGGCCGTGCTGCCGGCGCTCGGGAAGGTGGCCGACGTGGAGTTCGTGGGCGCCGCCTTCCGGCGAGAGGACGTGCAGGCGCAGGTCGAGCGCTTCGAGGCCGAGGGCTGCGACGCCGTGCTCGTCATGCTGCTGACCTACTCGCCGAGCCAGATCGCGCTGCCCGTGCTGCGGCGTACCCGCCTGCCCATCGTGGTGTGGAACACGCAGGAACTGCGAGCGATCGACGCCGACTTCAGCGGCGCCCGGATGGTGGAGAACCACGGCGTGCATGGCACGCAGGACCTGGCGAACGTCCTGCTGCGCAGCGGCGTGCGCTTCCGGTACGTCACCTCGCACCTGGACGATCCGGACGCCCTGGGCGAGTTGACCGACTTCTTCATGGCGGCAGCGGCGACCGGGCGGCTGAGCCGTGCACGCCTGGGCATCCTGGGTTACCCGTTCCCGGGCATGGGCGACTTCGCGCTCGACACCACGCACATGGCCGCCACGCTCGGCTGCGAGTGGACGGCGATGCCCATGGAGGAGTACGTGCAGCGGGCCGCCGGGGCGCCCCCGGAGGCCGTGGCGCGCCTGGTGGCGGAGTACCGGGCGACGTATGAGGTCGACCCCGCGGTGGCCGATGCCGATCTGGAGGCGACGGCGCGTGTCGAACTTGCCCTGCGCGGCATGGTGGGGGAGCGGCGACTCGACGCGTTCACGTACCAGTTCATGGCCTTCGGCGAGGACGAGCGCACTCCGACCGTTCCGTTCGTGGCGGCCAGCCGGCTCATGGGCGAGGGCGTCGGATTCGGCGGCGAAGGCGACCTGATCGCCGCCGCCGGCTCGGCGCTGTTGAACTGGCTCTCCCCGCCTGCGAGTTTCGCCGAGATGTTCACGGTCGACTTCGAGGGCAACGCCGTTCTCCTGAGCCACATGGGCGAGGCCAACGTGGCGATGGCGCGCTCGGACCGCCGCATCCGCCTGGCAGCGCGCACGAGGCAGATCACCCGCACCCGCTGCGGGCAGCTTGTGCTGGCCACCGTCTTCGAGCCCGGGCCGGCGACTCTTTTCGCGCTGACGCTCGGCCGGGGCGGGCGTTGGCGGATGATCGCCTCGCCGGTGACGGGCGAGGACTTCGGTCCGCTGGCCTCCCTGACGGAGCCCCACTGCAAGCTGTCACCAGGCGGCGACGTGCGCGAGTTCCTGACGGCGTACGCGAAGGCCGGTGGCCCGCACCACTGTGCGCTCTGCTTCGGCGACGCGCGGCGGCGCATCGGGGACGCAGCCGAGTTGGTCGGCGCCGACTACCGTGAGGTGTAGCCCATGCTGCTGGGGCTCGACCTGGGCACAACGAACGTGAAGGCCGTGCTGGTGCGGCCGGGGGAGGGGATCGTCGCCCGCGGGTCCGCGCCGGTGGCGCTCCGGCACGTCGGTAAGGCCGGCGTCGAGCAGGACATGGACGACGTCTGGTCGGCAGTGCTCGCCGCGGTTGCCGAGGCAGGGCGACAGGCCAGTCTGTCGAGCGTGCAGGCCGTGGGCGTGTCCAGCCAGGGCGGGGCCCTCCAGGTGCTCGACGCGGACGGGCAGCCGGACGGGCCCGTGGTGAGCTGGCTCGACGGCCGCGCGCGGCAGGTCCAGGAGCGCGTCACGCGCGAGCTGGGCAGCGACTGGCTCTGCGCGCACACGGGCCACGGTCGCCTCGGCCTCGTGCCGGGACACTTGCTGCGCCTGCGCGAAGAGGGAGCGGCGCTCGGTGGGAACGTCGCGTTCGTCGGCGACGTCATCGTCGGGCGGCTCTGCGGACGGCGCGCGCACGATGCCACGTCGCTCTCGATCGCGGGGTTGCTCAATCCCGGCCTTGGACGCGCCGACGCCGATCTGCTGGCGCGCCTGGGCATCGGCGAGCACCGGCTGCCCGACCTGCTGCCCGCGCACGTTGCCGCCGGGCGCGTCAGTGCCGAAGGGGCGCGGCAGACGGGGCTGCCGGCGGGCATCCCGGTCTCGCCCGCCGTGCACGACCAGTATGCGGCGTCGCTCGGGGCGGGCGCCGTGCGTGCGGGAGACGTGATGCTCGGGGCAGGCACCGCCTGGGTGCTGCTCGCCCTTGCGGCGGAGGCCCCGGGGGCACTCGTGCCCGTGATCGTCCAGGCGTTCGCCTGCCCGCATCCGGTCGCGGGCCTCTGCGCGCAGATGCTGTCGATGGTCAACGGCGGCTCGGCGTTCCACTGGGCCGTCCGGACGCTGGGGCTGGAGGGACGGCCCGCGTCCGAACTCGACCGGATGATGGACTCGGTACCCGCGGGCTGCGACGGCGTGCGGTTTCGTCCTCTGCTCGTGCCCGGCGGCGCGGCCGGGCTCCCTGCCGGCATGCCGGGGCAGCTCGACGGGCTGCGGCTCGCGCACACTCCCGCCCACATCCTCCGTGCGGTGATCGAGGGGCTCGCGCTGGAGCTGACGCGCCACCTGCGGTTCCTCACAGGGGGGGGCATCGTTGTCGATCGGCTCGCCCTGTGCGGGGGCGCGGCGGGCAGCAGCGTCACACCGCAGATCCTCGCCGACGCCACGGGCGTGCCCGTGGCCTGCGTGACGGAGACGGCCGTGAGCGCGCTGGGAGCCGCCGTGCCGGCCCGGGCGATCGTCGAGGGCACCGCCGACCTGCAACGCCTCGCGGACGAGTGCGCCCCTGCGGCTCGCCTCGTCCGGCCCGGCCCGCATGAGCCCGTCTACCGCGCGATGTCTGAGCGCTACGCCGCGTCCCTCCCGCATGTGGGCACGGAGGCACACTGATGGCCGGCATCCCGCTGCACCACGTGTGGCAGTACACAGACGTCGACCGCGCCTTCTGGCACGAGCACCTGGAAGGCTGGGTACCCGAGCGCATCATTGACGCGCACACGCACGTGGCCGATCCCGCGCTGCGCGTGGAGCCGGTCACCGACGAGATGCGTCGCCAGTACTGGGTCAGCGAGGTCAACGAGCCCATGTGTGCCGAGGACGCCGCCCGCTGCACGGGCATCGTCTTCCCGGGCCGGCAGGTCACGCAGGTGGCCGTCGGCTCGCCGAGCCTTGCCTTCGACATCGAGCGGGCGAACGAGGCCCTCCGCCGCGAGTGTCTCGCGCGCGGCTGGCACGCGCTGACCGTCTGCCCGCCGCAGTGGACGGCGGAGCGCGTCGCCGAGGAACTCAAGAAGCCCGGCGTCCTCGGCCTGAAGCCGTACTACACGCTGATCGCCCGCGACCCGACCACACGCGACGCGCACCTGGAGGCGAGCATCTTCGATTTCCTGCCCCGTCACGTCCTCGAAGCGGCCGAGGAAGCGGGCGCCTGGATCACGCTGCACGTGCCCCGGGCGGAGCGCCTGCCGCACCCGGACAACCTGCGCGAGATCCGCGAGATCCGCCGCCGCTACCCGAACGTCGTGCTCGTTATCGCGCACCTCGGGCGCTGCTACACCGAGCCGCACGCGCGCGAGGGGCTGCTGCCGCTCGCCGCCGACCCCGGGCTCTACTTCGACAACTCCGCCGTGCTGAACCCCGCCGTGCACCGTCTTGCCCTCGAGACCATCGGCCCGGAGCGCATCCTCTACGGCACCGACAATCCCGTCTTCTACATGCGCGGCAGGCGGCAGTGGCGCGGCCGCAGCTACGTGAATCGCACGAGCCACCCGTTCCACTTCAATGCGGAGCGCGAGCCGCCGGAGGTCGAGGCAGGCTACACGCTCTACATGTACGAGGCTCTGCGCGCGCTCAAGGACGCCTGCCGCGCGACGGGCATCGACGCTCGCGGCGTCCAGGGGATCCTGCACGACAACGCGCAGCGGCTGATCGACCGCGTCCTGCGCACGACGCATGCTGACCCGGGCTGAGCAGGGGCACCCAATGGCACGCCCGGAGACGATGAACGGCGGAGTCGTCGGCGCACGGCGAGGCGAGAGCTCCGTCGCCGCCCTCGGGGCACCTCGACGCTGGACACTGCACCGCGCGTGAACTACAGTGCCGGAGCACACAACCTCCAGGGAGAAGGACCGGGAATCATGGAGATATGGAAGTCCTACGACATCACCCACCGCGAACACGTGATATGCAACCCCATGAGCGAGGAGAAGCTGGCGCGTCTTGTGGCGCTTCTGCGCCTGCCGACCGACGCGCGGGTGGTTGACATCGCGTGTGGCAAGGGCGAGTTCCTGATTCGCCTGGCCGAAGTCTACGGCGTTCGCGGCACGGGCGTCGACCTTTCTCCCTTCCACATCGCCGATGCGCAAAGAAGCGTAGAGGCGCGGGCGCCGAGTGCCGGCATCACGTTGATTCGGATGGACGGCGCGGAGTTCAAACCCGACGAGCCGCACAGCCTGGATATGGCGTCATGTATTGGCGCCAGTTGGGTCTTCGGGGGGCACGCGAACACCCTCGAAGCACTGGACTGCATGGTGAGGCCCGGCGGCTGGGTGATCGTGGGAGAGCCATACTGGGCGCAGGAGCCGTCCGAGGACTACCTGAAGGCGGTGGGGTGCGCGCGAGAGGATTTCGGGAGCCACGTCTCCAATGCGGAGGCCGGCGAGCGGCGAGGAATGGAACTCGTCCATACCCTCGTGAGCAACAAGGACGACTGGGACAGGTACGAGGGCCTTCAGTGGTACGCTGCGGACGAGTACGCCCGAACCCATCCGGATGATCCGGACCTGGCGGAAGTGGCCGAGCGTGTGAGCCGGGAGAGGGCGGCGTACCTGCGTTGGGGACGCGATGCGCTTGGCTGGGCGATCTACATGTTCAGGTCGCGTTCTGCGACCTGACACGAGGCGTCTGGAATGAAGCCGGCAGGTTGGCGTCCAGTGGTCTGCGTGCTGGTTGGGCTGCTGTTGCCGAGCATGGCCCTGGCGGCGGACGGGGGAGGGGCCTGGATGCGTTGACGCTCACGCACGGCATCCGGCACCCCCAGCGGCCGCTGCCGCCGCACATGCAGTCAGTCTGGAGGGAGAGAGAATGGCCGGTGAACACAGCCGGCGTATGGCAGACCTCGGCCATCCACCCAGCGATTCGGAAGTCGCGGACTGGATCGGCGAGGCAGCCTATCGACACTGGACACGTATGGCGGAGTGGATCGAACAACTCTATCCAGACGTTTTTTGCCCGGAATGGCTTTCCGGCGGGAAGAAGCACGGCTGGTCCCTGCGATACAAGAAGAGCAGGTCATTCTGCACGTTCATCCCGGAGAAGGGGCGTTTCCTGCTGATGATCGTTTTCGGCTCGAAGGAACGCGCCAAAGTGGAAGCGATACGCGGAGCGCTGTCGCCGGGGACGCGCAGAGCCTACGACGAGGCACCCACGTATCACGACGGCAAATGGCTTCTGCTCGACGTTGATGACGGACGCGTTCTGGCCGACATCCAGCAGCTACTCGTCCTCAAGCGCAGGCCGAGACCCGCCTGAACTGCCCCCCCCGGCGCGGGAAAGGGCGGGCCGCTCACAATGACAGAACACGGAAAGACGCCCGATCGACCCCTCCGGCTCTACCGCGACCTGGCCGACTGGTATCCGCTGCTGACGCCGGTGGCCGACTACACCGAGGAAGCCGCCTTCTACCGTCGTCTGTTCGAGGCGCACTGCCGGCAGCCGCCACGGACTCTGCTCGATCTCGGCTGCGGCGGTGGCCACAACGCCGCGCACCTGAAGGCAACGCTTGCCTGCACGCTGGTGGACATTGCGCCCGACATGCTCGCGCTGAGCCGTCGTTTGAACCCCGAATGCGAGCACGTGCAGGGCGACATGCGCTCGATCCGGCTCGGCCGTGTCTTCGACTGTGTGCTCATCCATGATGCGATCAGCTACATGGCTTCGCGCGAGGATCTTGGCCAAGCCATCGCTACGGCGTTCGCACACACCGCTCCGGGTGGCGTTGCGATGTTCCAGCCGGATTACGTCTCGGAGACCTTCCAGCCGGGCACCGAGACCGGCGGCAGCGACGGCAGCGGGCGCGGCTTGCGCTACCTCGAATGGCGGTGTACTCCCGACTCGAGAACCGACGTGTACGTGACCGACATGGCCTACCTGCTCAGGGACGAGCACGGGGCCGTCGAGGTCGCCCATGACCGCCACATCATGGGGTTGTTCCCGCGTGCTGAGTGGCTGGAGTTGATCGCGGACGCCGGATTCGAGGCGCTCACGGTCCCCTTCGAGCACAGTGCCTGCAGCGCCGCCGGCCATGAGGTCTTCCTCGGGCTGCGACCTGCCGCCGGTGGAGGCGCATGACTTGACCGATCTTCCGCCGCGCCGCCGGCCGGGCGCCTTCGAGGTCCATGAGTCGCGCCCCGGGCAGGTGCCGGGCAGCCGGGCGGGGGCGACTGCCCGGACGTGCGGGGCCTCTTCAACCACGATCCGCTCCCACCCGCGCTCCCGTGCGGGAGCGAATAGGGCGGGGCATTTCTCGCGGTTCCGGCGGTACGTTTCAATCCGCGCTCCCGTGCGGGAGCGAATCCTTCAGAGGCAACAGGCCCGTCACCTCGTACGCGTTTCAATCCGCGCTCCCGTGCGGGAGCGAATCCCCCAATCCGGCTCTGAGTCCGGGATGGTCCAGTTTCAATCCGCGCTCCCGTGCGGGAGCGAATGGTCGGCCGGTCCGTCCGTTGACGGACGCGAATGTTTCAATCCGCGCTCCCGTGCGGGAGCGAATGCTTGCGTTCCGGCGGGGCCTGCTCATGGCGGGTTTCAATCCGCGCTCCCGTGCGGGAGCGAATGGCGAAGTGAAGATGCCGTGGACACTGGAGGGAAGTTTCAATCCGCGCTCCCGTGCGGGAGCGAATGTATGTCGAGAGGGTCGCCCGCATTGACCTTCTTGTTTCAATCCGCGCTCCCGTGCGGGAGCGAATCCGTGCAGCCGAGGGCCAGAGCCAGTTCGAACCAGTTTCAATCCGCGCTCCCGTGCGGGAGCGAAT
>JAAYEJ010000079.1 GCA_012728835.1 Candidatus Brocadiaceae bacterium
GGCGTCGGCGAGCGCGCGGAAGAAGTCCGCGTGCTCGGGCGCGTCGAGCTGCCAGTTGTGCATGTACGGGAAGACCAGGACGCCGGCGAATCCGTCGCGCAGCCGGCGCAGGGTGCTGCGCCAGTTGGTGGCCAGTGGGCTCAGCGTGGCCAGCGGCGCGATGCGGCGGCAGCCGCGGGCAGCCTCGAGGAACTGGTTGTTGGCCCGCTCCAAGTCCTGGCGGAACAGGGTGCTGAAGTCGCCCGTGTAAGCCGTCTGGATGCCGGCCGCGCCCAGCAGGTCGTCCAGCTCCTGCGGCGTGACCCAGGGGCCGTCGTAGTACGGCCACTGTCCGACGAAGCAGAAGTGCTCCACGGAAGAGTCGGGCAGCCCCTCCAGTGGGCGCAGCGGCCCGGCCGGGCCCGGAGGCACTTCTTCGAGGCCGAAAACCCGGGCGGCGTTGCCGCCGAGGACGAGCTTCCTGGCTGCGTCCGGAATGTCCGCGAACACGACCTTGGCCATCTGACTGGCCTGCGAGCGGCCGATCAGGTCGCTGCCGAACAGGACGCGTTCGGCGCCAAGGTCGGCCACGAGCGAGTCCACGAGCATGCGCTCCGGGTAATAGCCGCAGCAGTCCACGTGCGCGTTCGGCAGGCGGTCGCGCAGGACGCCCAGGCTGTGGCGCCAGTTGCCGCCGGCATGGGCGGCGATCACCTGCGTGTCCGGACAAGCCTCGGCCAGATACGCGAAATCCGTGATCGTGATGTTTCCGGGCGGGTTGCCGCCCGTCGCCTGAAACGTGTGCATCAGAACGGGCAGGCCACGCCGGCCCGCCTCGCGGATGACCCGAACGGCGTTGTCGAAGCTCCCGGCAGCGTCCTGAAACGAGTTCAGGATCTTCACGCCGATGGCGCCCAGGTCGTTGACGCAGCGATCCAGCTCATCGCGCCAGCGCGGATCCTGGGGGCTGAGGTAGGCCAGGAAGCGGCCCAGCCCGTTCGAGTCCTCAACGAACTTCGCCGCGATGTCGTTGGCCCGGGCGACGACGTCGGACTCCGGATAGGCGGCGGCGCTGCCGCCGAGGGAGACGAGCGCAACCGAGACGCCGTTGACGCGGCACTGGCGCGTGATCTCCGCCAGGATGTCCCGATCGCTGCGGTTGAGGGCATGGACGTGGATGTCGACGATCACAGTTCTCTCACCGCCTCTTCCATGCGCGCCAGGGTGTCGTCGATGTCGGCGTCCTGGTGGCTGTAGGTGACATACGGGATATCGTAGAGGGAGACGCCGTGCTTGTAGGCGGCGCGGAAGAAACGCGCCGGCAGGTCGTCGGCCGCATCCCGATCGAAGCAGAACTGGATGCAGGGCCAGAGCCCGCGCATTCGGCACGGCACGCCGTGCTCCTTGCACAGATTCTCGACGCCCGTCCAGACCCGCTCGCCCATCCGCCACAGGTGCTCGACCACGGGCTCGTCCAGGTACGTGCGGATGCAGGCCTTCGCGGCGGCCAGCGTCAGCGCCTCGCCGCCGTAGGTCGAGGACACGATGGCGCGGTCCAACTTCTCCATGATCTCGGCCCGGCCGCAGTAGACGCCGAGCGGCATGCCGTTGGCCACGCCCTTGGCGAAGACGGCCAGGTCGGGCGTGACGCCGAAGTGCTCCTGCACGCCGCCGTTGGCGATGCGGAAGCCGGTCACGATCTCGTCGAATACCAGGACCACCCCGTACCTGTCCGCCAGGCTGCGCAGGAAGGGGTAGAACGTCTTGCCTTCCGGCATGAGGGCGTAGTCGGCGGCCACCACGAGGGCCGCCACCTGGTCGCCGATGTCGCCGAAGAGCTTCTCGAGAGCCTCCGTGCCGTTCCAGCCGACGGAATGATGCAGGGCCGCCAGCGCCTCGGGAATGCCGGGCGGCGCCGAGCGCACCTCTTCGCGCGGCCGAATGCGTGCGCCGCGCGCCAGGCTGTTGAGCCAGCCGTTGTAGCCGATCTGCACGACGTGGTCGCGGCCCGTGTGGTAGCGCGCGAGTTTGATGCAGGCGGCGACGGCCTCGCCGCCGGTCTTCAGGAACCGCGCCCGCTCGGCGCACGGGATGATCTCGCAGATGAGTTCGGCCACCTCGCCTTCCAGCGGATGCGGATGGCCGAAGATGATGCCGCTCTTGAGCTGCTCGCGGATGGCCTCGTCCACCGCCGGATACTGGTAGCCGAGCGTGATGGGGCCCAGGGCGTTGCGATAGTCGATGAACTCCCGGCCATCGGCGTCCCAGACGCGGCAGCCCTTGCCCCGCACGATGACGCCGGGCTCCTCCGGCATCAGGCGCGGTGACTTCGAGCAGGTGCTGCTCCCCCACGGCACCACCCTGCGCAGGCGCTCGGCCCACTCTTGCGACCTCGTGTTGCTCATGCCGACGACCTCCCTGCGGCGCGCCGAAGACGGCGGGGACGGACCTCCCCACCTCGTCCGCGCCATTCTATGGAAGCCGAACGGGCCATTCAACGAGATGACACGCCCGCCGGCCAACCAGCACCGCGCCGAGGCCGATGAGGCGGCCTGTCCGTTTGACATGTATGACAGCATACAGGCGAGTAGCCCAGGTGCCGCCCTGCTCGGCGGCAGCACCTGGGTTCCTTGGAGGTCTGAGGCATGTGCGCGTTGCGGATTTCCGAGCAGTACGTATCAGACGCCGACTTCGTGCTGTACCCGGGGGATTGCCGAGACCTGCTGGCTGACCTGCCGGACCGCACGGTGCGCCTCGTCGTGACATCGCCGCCCTGCAACCTGGGAAAGTCCTACGAGGACCGGACGACGCTTGACGATTACATCGCCCAGCAGACCCCGATCATCGAGCAGTGCGTTCGTGTGGTTGCCGATGACGGAAGCATCTGCTGGCAAGTGGGCAACGACGTGGACAACGGGGAGATCGTGCCACTGGACATCGTCCTTTTCCCAGTCTTCGCGTCGCTCGGCCTTCACCTGCGCTATCCGGACCACGAGCGCGATGTATACGAGGGCGTTACGGCAGCGCGTTTGCCTGTCATACGCGGATAGTAATGTCCGGTCTTCGGCGGATAGAAATGTCCGCTTTCCTTCGGGTGGAAGGAGAGCGGATGGAGGGAGACCGGATCGAGATGAGCCAGAAGGAGCGGGATCGGCTCA
>JAAYEJ010000080.1 GCA_012728835.1 Candidatus Brocadiaceae bacterium
CGGCGTGAACCGTCCGTGCAAGTGGAGGGCCGCGCTCCGTCGCGGCCGGGGATGGCAGGCAGCCGGTGATTGCAGGAGCGGGCACGACGGAGCGTGCCCCTCCAACGGCGTGAACCGTTCGTGCAAGTGGAGGGCCGCGCTCCGTCGCGGCCGGGGATGGCGAGCGGCCGGTGATTGCAGGAGCGGGCACGACGGAGCGTGCCCCTCCAACGGCGTGAACCGTGCGTGCAAGTGGAGGGCCGCGCTCCGTCGCGGCCGGGGATGGCGAGCGGCCGGTGATTGCAGGAGCGGGCACGACGGAGCGTGCCCCTCCAACGGCGTGAACCGGGCGTGCAAGTGGAGGGCCGCGCTCCGTCGCGGCCGGGGATGGCGAGCGGCCGGTCATTGCGAGAGCGGGCACGACGGAGCGTGCCCCTCCAGCGGGGTCCCGGGCGTCGTGCGCACGCGCCCCCCCCGTCTTGTTGCCGGCGGTACCCGGCGGCTGCTATACTCCTGCGAACGTGTACGCCATGAAGAAACCGTCCGCCGCCCGATTGTGCTATCTTCTTCTGCTGGCCTGCTTTCCGGCCAGCATGCTGCCGGTGATCTGGCTGTCGCCGGCCATGCACGACTGGATGGCCGCGCACGCACGTCGGCTGTACGACGCCCTGTGGCACATCTACCCCTTCCTGCCGTCCTGGCCGCAGTACTTCGCCTTGCAGACGCTGGCGGCGGCCCTGCTGATCTGCGCCGCCGTCCGCCGGCCGAGGCCGCACGAGGCGTCGGAGGCCGCCCGCCCGCGGCCGCCCCTGCTGTTCCCCGCGCTGGTGGCCGGCTACGCGGCATGGGCCGGCCTGTCCTGCTTCTGGTCGGCATGGCCCTACGGCACCCGCGCCTACTTCATCCGGGAACTGCCCTTCTACGTTCTCTGCATCGCCGCTTACTTCCTGTGCGGCCGGCCGGGTCGGTGGCGGACGGTTGCGCGGGTCTTCGTCGTATGCGCCGTGGCCGAGGCCGCGCTGCAGACGGTCATCATCGTCGCCTCCTATCTGGGCGGCGGGGTCGAGCCGCCGGCGGGCCGTGCCCTGACGCTCCGCTACGTCTTCCTCAAGCGCGCCATCTTCTACAGCAACTGCAACTTCGGCTCCGCGCTCCTCCTGACGGCGGGCCTGACGGCCATCGGGCTGGCCGCCGGACGCGTGTCGGCCGAACGCCCCCGTGCCCGACAGGCCGCTCTGCTCGCGGCCGGCACGGCGGCCGTCCTGGCGGTTCTGGGGTTCGTCTTCCTGACGGCCGGGTCGCTGGCCGGCCTGATCGCGGCGGCCGTCGGCGGGGCCGCCTACCTGGCCTGCTTCCTGCCCCGGCGCGCGCAGCAGCGGCTGGCCGCACTCGTCGTCGTCCTCGGCCTCGGGGCCGCCGTCGCCCTGCTGGCATCGGACCGCCTGTGGACGGGCACCGCCCGGGCGCTGCTCTCTCCGCACCGCACGACGCATCTGCGGGTCATCGACTGGATGGCGGCCGGGCGGATGTTCGCCCGCAGGCCGGTCCACGGCTGGGGCATGGGCACGTTCCCCGCCGTCCATGCGCGCTTCTTCCCGCCGCTGGCCCGCGAGCTGCCCTTTTTGAAGGACATCCAGACGACGCACCCGCACAACGAGTTCGCGCGGATCGCGGCCGAACAGGGCGCGGTGGGACTCGGCCTCTACCTGGCGATCCTGGCCTGCGCGCTGACGGTCGCCTTCCGCGCCCTGCGGACGCGTCCCCTGCGCGAGCGCCTCCCGGGATACGCGCTCTGGGCCGGCTCGCTCACGTTCATCGTGCAGAGCGCCTTCGGCAAGGCGCCCATGAACTGGAGCTTCGCCGCGAACCAGTGGCTCCTGCTCGGCGTGCTGGCCTCGGCCCGCCACTGGCGGACGGAACCGGCCCCGGCGCCCGCGGCCGGGCAGGCGCCGCGCACCGTGGCGGGATGGATCGCCCTGCTGGCGGTGGCCGCCGGCGTGGGCTGGTTCTGGTGGGAGTGGGCGCTCGGCGGCTACGCGGCGATGGTCTCCTACCACCAGGCCCACATCGCGCACAGGCGCCTGCACGAGAAGGACGGACAGGAGAAGCGCTTCGCCGAGTTCGTGGCCGCGGTGGACGCCAGCCGGCCGCGCTTCCTGTGGCCCGACCAGATCATCAACGCCGACTACACGGCCGGGTGGTTCCTGACCAGTCAGGAGCGGTGGGCGGAGGCCCGCGACAGGCTTCAGGAGGTCCAGCGCACCGTGCCCGAGTTCCAGAAGACCCGCCTGCTGCTGGCCGAATGCCACCTGAACCTGGGCCGGGCGGACGCCGCACGGGCGGAACTGGCCGAGTACATCGCCCGTGCCCCGCACGACATGGCGGGCTACGACCTGCTGGCCCGCGTCGACCCGGCGGAGGCAACGCGCGCGCTCGAAGCGCACGTCCTGCCCCGGCTCTCGCTCCGGCGCCACTGGATCATCCGGGACATCCCCGAGACCGACGAAGTGCACCGCCTGCTGAACCTGTACGTCCAGATGGGGCACGCGGCCGCCGCCCGCGAGCTGATGAACCGCGTCCAGCGCTTCCAGCGGGAGGACCTGGGACGGGGCACGTACGAGGCGGCCGACGAGGTCCGGGCGCTGGAAGCCCGCTACGACACGGCGGACCGCCCCGCGCTGGCCGCCCGCCTGCGGCGGATGTTCCCCGAAATCTGGCCCGACGACGCGCCCGCCGGCACGGACCGCTGAACGGCCCCGACGCGGACTCCCGGACGCTCAGAGGATGCCCTCGCCGAACCCGCCCCGCTTCCTGTCCGCGCGGGACCGCGGTCGCGACGGACTCCCGGCGCTGGGGCTCTCTGCGGGGGCCTCTTCGGGCTCCTCGTCCGGCTCGGGCTCGGGCTCGGGCTCGCGAACGGCCGATTCGTCGTCCGGTTCGAGATCCCCGGCGCACGGCGCCGGTTCGTCCGACACGGCGGCCGAGGGCGGATCGTCCTCGAAGACGTCCAGGACCGGGCGGGCCGCTTCCTCCTCGGGCTCCTCCCAGGGGCTCTCGTCGGTCTCCTCCGGCGACTCGTCCACCTCGTCGGAGAGAGGCTCCTCGTCGAGGGTCTCGTCCCGCGCCCCCGCCACGACGTCCCGGTAGGCGGCCAGAACGGTCTCCTGGAGCGTCTCCCGACACGGGGTGTTGATGGGGTGGGCGACGTCGACGTGCGACTTCTCGGTAGCCTTGTCGGCCCTGTCCTGGCCGAGGCGCTTGCCGCATTCCCCGCAGAACGCGGCCCGCAGCTCGTTCTTGCCGCCGCACCCCGGGCAGTTGTCCGTAAGCTTCCGGCTGGGCATGGCCACGAACAGGCCCTTGCGCCCTTCGATCACTCGCAGGTCATGGACGACGAAATCCCCGTCGATGGTGATGCTGCAAAAGGCCCGCAGCCGGTCGGACCGATTGCGCATCAGCTTCACGCGCACCTCAGTGATATTCAACGATGTCCCCTTCCGCAGGTCAGCGACAGAATGGAGCCGTTCCAGGCAGGCATGCTGCGCACCGCATGGCAGGGCGTGCCCAGTGCGGTGGTGAGCCGGTTTGCCGTATGCACGGCCTCGCTCTCCCCCCCGGCGACGACCAGAAAGGCGGAACCGCTGCCCGTCAACATCGCGCCTCGGCGGCGGTCGCCCTCGCCGGCCTCGCTCAGTCTCTCCCACAGTTGCCGTAGTTCCGTCTGCAGCGCCAACGCCGTTTCCTGCAGGTCATTGCGCAGCGAAGCCGCCAGCAGAACGGCGTTCCCTGTTCGCAGGGCCTCCAGTACATTCTTACGCGCCTGCGCGCAGTCTGTCAAGCCGTGCCGCCAGCACGCGTAGACCCGGCCCGTGGCGCTGTGGCAGGCGGGCGTCACCAGAACGTAGTGCATCGGCGCCGGGCACTCCAGCGGCGTCACCCGTTCGCCACGGCCCTCGCAGAGCGCGGTGCCTCCCCGGACGAAGAACGGGATGTCCGAGCCCAGCTCCCCCGCCAGGCCCTCCAGGGCGTCGACGGAGAGCCCCAGCCCCCACAGATGCGACAGGGCCAACAGCGTGACCGCGCAGTCCGAACTGCCTCCCCCCAGCCCGCCCCCGATGGGGATGCGCTTGCGGAGCCGGATCTCGGCCCCCCGCCGCACGCCACAGCGGGCCTGCAGGGCCCGGGCCGCCCGCACGACCAGGTTCTCGTCCGCCTCGCCCAGGCCGGGGTGGTCGCAGGAGAGCACAACGTCGGCGTCCGCCCGGGGTGCGAACTCGACCTCGTCGCACAGGCTCACGGCCTGCATCACGGTGCGTATCTCGTGATAGCCGTCCGGGCGGCGCCCGAGCACCTCCAGGTACACGTTCACTTTGGCCGGCGCGTGCACACGCAGCGTGCGCCCGCCCGGGAGGCGCTCACTCATCCGCCGCCTCCTGCGACACTTCCAGGAACGTGAGCTGGCTGTGGCCGTAGACGCGGCGGTCCCACTCCGCGAAGCGCTCGCTCGGCCACCCGGCGGGTTCCATCGGCCGATGGTGGAGCGCGAGCACCGCCGTCGGGCGGATCCAACCGCCCACCAGCGCCTCCAGCACGCCGAAGAGCCGCCGGCGGCCCGCTTCCTCGTCCACCAGCGCATACGGCGGATCGACAAGCACGATGTCCGCCGGCACCCCCTCGATCCGATACGGCAGAGGGCTCAACGCCAGCGCATCCGCGCGCACGATCTCGCAGCGGTCCGTCATGCGGCACCGTTCGGCATTGCGGCCGATCAGCCTGACCAGCGCGCCGTCCTGCTCGACGAACACGCAACTCCGCGCCCCCCGGCTGAGCGCCTCCAGGCCAAGCGCGCCGCTGCCGCTGAAGAGGTCCAGTACCCGGGCGTCTTCGAGCAGGTGGCGCAGAATCGCGAAAAGGGGCTCCTTGACGCGGTCCAGCATCGGCCGAAGCGCCGGGTCGGGAAGGGACTGCAGCCTTGTGGCACGCGCCGTGCCGGCGATGATCCTCACTGGCCGACCTCCTCGATCTCGCGGGGCCCGACGGCGATGATGCAGACGCCCGCCCGATCGCCGCGGGCGGCAACCTCGGCCGCGTCCAGGAGGATGGTCCGCCCGGCCTCGATGGCGAGCACGGCCACGCCGGACCGTTCGAGCACGTCCACCGTGTCCGGCCCGATCGAGGGGATGTCGAAGCGGTCGTCGTGGCCTTCCTTGGCCACCTTGACGGCGACCGCTCCCTTGCGGGCCAGCGTCCCGCCGCGTTCGAGCGTCGCGTCGGTGCCGTCGATGCCCTCCACGGCGATCACCGCGCATTCCTTCACGACGATGCACTGGCCGATCTGCATGGCGGCGATCTGCTTGACCAGGGGCCAGCCGTAGCGGATGTCGGCCCACTGGGCGCGCGTGGGGGCGCGGCGCGTGACGGGGCCGGGGCTGGACAGCAGGTCGGGGCAGCACTCCGGCACACTGCGCACGCGAATGCCTTCCCGCTCGAACTCATCCACCAGGGCGCCCAGGATCGTGTGGTCGCCCTTGCTGGCCAGCCGGCTGTACCACATCTTCACGCTGCGCCAGTCCGGCAGCAGGGCGGCCTTGCACCCGAACATCCGCCCCTTGCGGATCGAGCCGCACAGGAGCATCTCGCGGGCACCGCACCTGCGCAGGATCGCAATCCAGCGCCCCAGCTTGGCCAGCCCGGTCCAGTAGGTCTCGTCGGCGGCCGCCTCCAGCGCTGCGTCCGCCTCCCCCTCGATGCCGATGGCCACGACGCGCACGCCCCTGGCGCGCAACGACTCGGCCACGCGCAGCGGCAGCAGCCCGCCCCCGCACAGGATGCCCATGCACCGGCTCGACCCGCTGTCCTGCGCCTCGCCCATCGCTCAGGTCCTCAACTGGCCGCGGCCCGTGACGCGCCACTTGTAGGTGGTCAGTTCCTCCAGCGCCATCGGACCGCGTGCGTGGAGCTTGTCGGTGCTGATGCCGATCTCGGCGCCCAGGCCCATCTGCTCGCCGTCGTTGAAGCGCGTGGTGGTGTTGACGAACACGGCCGCCGAGTCCACTTCGTCGACGAACCGGCGCGCGCTGTCCAGATCGCGCGTCACGATCGCATCGCTGTGGTGGGAGCCGTAGCGGTTGATGTGCTCGATCGCCTCCCGGACGTTCCGCACGATGCGCACCGAGAGGACCAGGTCCAGGTACTCGGCCGTCCAGTCCTCCACCGTGGCCCGCTTCATGCCCGGGAACCTGCCGCAGCACTCCTCGCACCCGCGCAGTTCCACCCCTTCGCGTTCGAAGACGGGCCGCATCTTCGTCCAGAACGCCTCGGCGATGTCCTGGTGGACCAGGAGCGTCTCCATGGCATTGCAGACGCCCGGGCGCTGGCACTTGGCGTTGTGGCAGATCGAGACGGCCATGTCCAGGTCCGCGCCGGCGTCCACGTAGGTGTGGCAGACCCCCTCGTAGTGCTTGATGACGGGGATGGTCGAGTTCTCGACCACCATGCGGATCAGCCCCTTGCCGCCGCGGGGGATGACCAGGTCCACGCAGGCATCGGCGTGCAGGAGTTCGGCCACGACCGCGCGGTCGGGCGTCTGGACCATCTGGGCGGCCGCCGGGTCGATGCCCGATTCCTCGCAGGCGCGGGCGATCAGGTTGTGGATGGCCACGTTCGAATGGATGGCCTCCTTTCCCCCGCGCAGGATGACGGCGTTTCCGCTCTTCAGGCAGAGCGCCGCGGCGTCGGCCGTCACGTTGGGGCGCGATTCGTAGATCATGCAGATCACGCCGATCGGCACGCGCACCTTGTCCACGGTCAGCCCGTTGGGCAGCGTCCATCCGTCGATGATCCGCCCGACCGGGTCGCGCAGGGCGGCCACCTTTCGGACGGCGGCGGCCATGGCCTCGATGCGCGAGTCGGACAGATCCAGCCGGTCGAGCATGGCCGCCGAGAGGCCGGCGTCGCGGCCGGCCTGCAGGTCCTTCGCGTTGGCGGCCTTCAGTCCCCCGCGCTCCTCGAGCAGGAGGCACGCCAGGCGCTCGAGCACGGCGTCCTTCTCGGCCGTCGTCGCCCGGGCCACCGAGGCCGAGGCCGCCCGGGCCGCCTGAGTCAGTCCATTCACGTAGGCCGCGATATCCATCGGTCTCGTACCTCACATCCTCGGGGGCCGGCCGCGGCCCCGGCGCCTCACGCACGCCGGCGCCGGAGCGCAGCCGCGATATTCGCCGCGGCGAACGTGAACCCGGCCAGGACGAACGCCGCCCCCGGCAGAGCCAGGGGCAGGTGTTGCCACGTCAGAACGGTCCGCCAGGCCGGCCTCGGGCGCTCGGGGGCGCGGACGGGCGTGGGCCCGGCCGGCAGGTCGTCGAACTCCATCACCTGTTCGCCCGGCGCCACGAAGCCCAGGTCCACCCGGGCCACCGCCTCGATGGCCTCGGGCGAATTCATCAGGGCGTCCCGTTCGGCCTGGGCCAGGCGCACTTCGTGCTCCAGTTGCAGCAGCCTCTCCTCCAGCCGGGCCTGCCGCGCCAGCATGCCGTCCAGCACGCGCCCGCCCCGGGCAAGGACCGCGCCGAAGAATGCCGCCACGACGGTCGTCACCAGCACCGGCAGCCAGAACGTCCTGGCCGAGAAGACACCCATCCGTCCCTCCCGATCGGGCACACGCTCGCCCGCACATGATACACTGCAACCGAAGCCGGCGCGAAGGACTGGCCGATGCGGGCCCCCGGGGCCGGCGATTTGACAGCCCGCCCGCCATGTGGAATACTGCCTGACATCCTCCAAGCAGCCTCTCGCACGATCGGCGGACCCATGCGCATCCCCCTGGCCCGATACGGCACCGGCACCCTGCTGACGGGCACCGCGCTGCTGGCCGCCGCGGCCGCCGCGGGGCTCTGGCTCTTCCCGCCGCTCGCCGTCGTCGCCGCGATCCTGTGGCTCTGGATGCTCTGGTTCTTCCGCGATCCGGAACGGAACGCCCGCTGTGGCCCGGAGGACCTGCTCAGCCCGGCCGACGGGACCGTGCGCGACGTCGAGGAGGTGGACGCGCCGGGCTTCCTCGACGGGAGGGCGGTCCGGATCGGCGTCTTCATGTCCGTCTTCAACGTGCATGTGAACCGCTCGCCGGCCGACGCGGGCGTCGGCTGGATCAGCTACCACCCGGGCGCATTCCACGACGCGCGCGACCGCCGGGCCTGCCGGAACGAACACAACCTGATCGGGCTCCAGCTCGCCGGCGGACGCCGCATCCTCGTCAACCAGATTGCGGGCAGGATCGCCCGGCGCATCGTCTGCGAGCCCCAGGTGGGCGCGCAACTGGCGCGCGGGCAGCGCCTGGGCATGATCAAGTTCGGCAGCCGCGTGGAACTCTACCTCCCGCTGGCGGACGCCTACCGGGTCGCCGTGCGTCCGGGCGACCGCGTGAAGGCCGGGCTCACCGTCCTGGCCTCCCGCCCCACCGAGCCGCTCGACGACCCCGCAGCCCCGTCCACCGAAACCACATGACCGGCCGCCACCGACCTCCGGCGATACGCGCAGCCCTGCTGGCGCTGGCCGTTGTGTCCATCGCCCCGGCCGCCGCCGACCCCATCCTGGACGCCGCGTTCCGAACCGCGCAATCCCTGTCGGACCCCTACGCCCGGTGCCGGTCCATCCTCACCGCCGCCCGGGGCTTTGCCGACGCCGGCTTGACGGACCGGGCACTGGAGGCCGTGGCAGCCGCCGAGCGCGCCTCCGCCGAGACGCCGCTGGCCCGCCAGGCGCTGCTCGAGACGGCCGAAACCTGCGCCCGCTCCGGACTGCACGCCCGCGCGGCCGAGATCGCCGCCGCCATGGCCTACCTGCCGGACGCCGTGCACGTGCACTGCCTCAGCGCCCGCGAACTGCTGGAATCCGCGGACACCGCAGGCGCCCTCCGCGCGCTCGACGCCGCCCGCCTCAGGGCCGCCGAGATGACCGCCCCGGGCGACGCCGCCAGAGCACTTGTCCGCATCGCAGACGTCTACAGCCTGGCCGGACGGCCCGCAGACTGGGAGGCGGCCATCCGCGCGGCCGCCGAGGCGGCCCGTGCGGCCGACAGCCCCCTGGCCCGGGCCGTGCTGCTGGAATGGGCCGCCGACGCCTGCCTGGCCGCCTCGCGGCCCGATGCCGCCCTGACGATCGCCCGGACCGTCGAGGACGCGCAGTCCCGCGCCCCGCTCCTGGTCAGGATCGCGGCCGGCACCGACGACCCGGCCGAGGCCGACCGCATCCTCACCGAGGCCCTGGCCGCCGCCGGCACGCTCGCCGATCCGCACAACCGCGCGATGGCGGCCCTGACCGTTGCCGACGCGGCCGCGCGGCCCCAGGTGGCCGACGCCGCGCGTGCGGAGGCGCTCCGCGCGCTCCCGGCCATCGCGGATGAACTGCGCGCCGCCAGCGTCCGCGACCGGCTGGCCCCGCTGCTGGCGGCCGCCGGGCGGCCGGACGAGGCGATCGCACTGCTCACGCAGACGCCGGACCCCCGCCGGCGCAACGAGCAGATGCTCCGGCTCGCCCTCGCCCACAGCGAGGCCGGACGCTATGCCGAGGCCGTCCGTTGCGCCGGCGAACTGGACGCCGAGACGCTCCGAACGGCCGGCCCCGCGGGCCCGGACGGCCTTGCGCTCGCCTTCGCTCGCGCCTGGGGGGAGCCGCCGAATCCGGCCCGGATCGACGGCCTCCGGCCCGATGCGCTCCGCGATGCGGTGCTCTCGCAGTATGCGCGGGATCTCTCCGGAAGAGGCGAGTGCGACGCGGCCCTGGACCTGACGCAGGCGATCGGCGACGCGATCCGACGCGACGCCGCCCTGCTGGCGGTCGGCCGCGCCGCGCTGACCTCCGCGACCTCGGGCACCGCCCTTGCACCCGCCCGGCGTGCCCTGGAGCGGATCGCCGGCCTGCCCGAGCGCCTGATGCTCTCCACGGCGCTCGCCGGCCGAATGGTCGCGCTGGGACGGACCGAGGAGGCGCGCGGCACGCTGGCGGCCGTCGCCGCCCGCAGCGCCGAACTCCCGCCCGCCGTTCGCTCCGAGGTGCTCGGGGAGGCGGCGCTGACGTTCGACCGGCTCGGCGACCGGCGGGCGGCGCACGACGCCGCCGTCGGCGCCGTCGCCGCCGCCCTCGACGTCTCCTGCGCCAGTTGCCGCGACGACGTCATCGGCGATCTGTTCGGCCAGATGTCCGGCCCGGACTACGCGGACCTGGCGCTGGCGGCCGCCGGGCAGGTCCGGTCGCCGGGCGTGCGGGCGGCGAACCTCCTGCGCATGATCCAACTCGGCGGCGGCCTGGGCGAGGACCAGGCCGAGCGCCTGCTGCGCAGCGCCCTCCCGGCCGCCATCGGCGCGGAGTCGCCGACGAACCGCGTGGACTATCTCGTTCGAATCGCCGAGCATTATCGGCGCGCCGGCCTGGAGGTCACGCCGGCCGAACGGCAGGCCCTGCGCCGGGCGGCTCCCGCCCCGGCCGCCGGGCCGACGACGGCGCGACTGCACCCCCATCCGGAATCCGCCCCCGGCGCCGTGCGTCTGGTCTACTTCGACCGCCCGGGCTGCCCGGAGTGTCTGCGCGTGAAGGCGCTCTTCGAGGACCTGCGGCGCCTGCACCCGGACGTGGCGATCGAGGCGTTCGACCTGGGCCTGTCGGAGTCTGCGGCGGTGCTGAACGCGGCCATCTGCGAGGGCCTGGGAGTGCCCCGCGAACAGCGCTTCGTGGCCCCGTCGGTGTTCTCCTCGCGGGGGGGCCTGGTCGGGTCGGAGATCACGCTCTCGGCCCTGTCCGAGCTGGCCCACGACGGGCGGGGCCTGCCGTCGCCGATCGAGGCCTTCGGGCAGCCGGACGACGGCCGCGCCGTGATCGAGGAGACCTACGGCGACCTCGGCGTCGTCCTGATCGTCTCGGCCGCGCTGGCGGACGGTTTCAACCCCTGTGCGTTCACGGTCATTATCTTCTTCCTGTCCTACCTGGCCCACGTGGGCCGCGGACGCCGCCAGATCGTGCAGGTCGGCGCCGTCTACACGGCGGCCGTGTTCGTGACCTACCTGGGCATCGGGGTGGCCCTGTTGGGTGCGGCGCAGGCTGCGGACGCGTGGTCCGGGCCGATTCACGCCGTCATGGCGGCGCTGGCACTCACCGCCGCGGCGCTGAGCCTTCGGGACGGCGTGCGCTGCCTGCGGGGGCACGCGACGGATCTGACGCTGTCGCTTCCGGAGGGCATCCGCAGCCGGATCCGCCTGACGATCTCCCGCCGGACGCGCATGGGTCTGACGCTGGCGGCGACGGCGACGCTGGGGGCGGTCGTGGCGCTGCTGGAGTTCCCGTGCACGGGCTGGGTCTACCTGCCGATCGTCATCGCGCTGCGGCACATGCCGCAGGCCCGGTGGGGAGCCTTCGGATGGCTGGTGCTCTACAACGTGATCTTCATCCTGCCGCTGGTCGTCGTCTTCACGGCCGTCGTGTTCGGGCTCACGTCCGAGCGGCTCACCGCGCTCTTCCGCCGGCACCTGGCGCTGACGAAGTTCGGCCTGGCGGCCGTCTTCGCCGGCCTGGCCGCCTACCTGGTCACGCAGGCGATGGGCTGAATGCGCTCAGAGCACCTCCTCTTCCGAGCGCCGCACCAGAAGGCCGTCCTGGAACTCGAAGGAGTACCGCGTGATCCGCTTCCTCTGCGACCGCCAGCCGAGCAGGAAGATCACGCCCAGCTCGGAACGCACCGTCCGCTCGTAGACGTACGTGAGCACCTCGCGCCCGTCGTCGAAACGTACCCGCTGATCGGGCGCCCCGAACGCACGCACCACGTCGTCCACACTGGTCGTGCCCTCCTGGAGCACCACCAGCCGCTCGGTGGCCACGGCCCCGCCCCGCTCGGCCACGGTGCGCTCGCGGACGACCAGGCACCCCGTCGTCGCCAGCAGAACCACGCACGCCGCACACACCAGCCTCGCCGTTCCTCGCATCACAATCCCTCCATGCGGGCGATCACGCGGACTCGTCCGTTCCGGGCCCTGTGGAGACCGCCACCTCCTCTTGCTCCCACCGGCGCACCAGCAGCCCGTTCCGGAACTCGAAGTAGTAGTGCGTCTCCCGCCTCGTCTCAGACGTCCAGCCGATCACGAACATGAACCGCTTCTTCACGCGCACGGTCCGCCCGTAGACGTAGGTGAGCACCTCGCGTCCGTCGTCGAACCTCTCGCGCCGGTCCGGACTGCCGAACGCCCCCACAACCTCCTCGACGGTGGTCACGCCCTCCTGAAGGGCGGCGGTCCGGTCGGCCGCCAGGACGGTGCCCTGCACGTTCGATACCGACCACTGGCGCCCGTAGTGGCACCCGGCGGCCGCCACGAGGACGACGCACGCCAGCCCTGCAAGACCCCATGCTCTCTTCATCCCCGAGCCTCCGCAAATGGTCCGTTCCGTCTCTGCACCGATCTCACTCTATCACGCCTCCGGCGCCCGTCAAGCCCCCAAATCCGCCCCTCGGACGCCGCCAGCATAGCGGACATCGCGCCGGATTCAAGCAAGCTCGATCAACGGTACCGCGTCAGGGAAACGAGCAGCACCAGGAACAGCGGGCCGCCGATCATGGCCGTCAGCACGCCGACGGGCAGTTCGGACGGCGCGAACGCGGAGCGGGCGACCGTGTCGGCGGCAGCCAGGAAGAGGCCGCCTCCGAAGAACGACAGAGACAGCAACGTGCGGTGGTCCGGCCCGAACAGGCCGCGCACCAGGTGCGGCACGATGAGTCCCACGAATCCGATGGGGCCCGCCACGGACACGACGGCCGCCGTCAGCACCGAGCCGACCAGGAAGGCCCGCGCCTGGAGGGCCGCCACGTCCACCCCGCGCCCCGCCGCCACCTCCTCCCCCATGCTGAGCTGATTGAGCGGTCCGGCCAGGTCCATCAGGAAGGCCACGCCCGGCACCAGCAGGGGCAGGATCGCCGCCACGCTGCCGAACCCGTGCACGCTGAGCCCGCCCATGAGCCAGCGGTCGGCCACGACCAGCTTCTGCGGCTCGGCGGCGAAGCGCACGAACATCGTCAGCGCCGAGCAGATCATCCCCAGCGTGACGCCGGCCAGGAGCAGCTTCAGCGGCGCGAACGCCTCGCGCCGGCGCGCCAGGACATAGATGATGCCCACGATGGCCATCGCCCCGAGCAGGGCGAAGAACTGCACGGGCGTCAGCGGCCCGATGGACGGCCCGCGCACGCCGAGCGCGATGGCCGTCACCGCGCCCAGCCCCCCGCCGGCCGACACGCCCAGCGTGTGCGGAGTGGCCAGCGGGTTGCGCAGAAGCGCCTGGAACACGGCGCCCGCCACTGCCAGGGCGCCGCCCGCCAGCAGCGCCAGCAGCACGCGCGGCACACGCAGCATCAGGACGACGCTGCGCGCCTCCTCCGAGACGGCCCGGCCGCGCAGAACGGCCACCACCTCGGACGGCGGGATGGCCATCTGGCCCCAGAAGAGGCACGCCAGGCCCCCGGCAAGCCAGACGACGGCCGCCGCGACGCACAACGTCCAGAACCGGCGGGCGGTCAGGTAGCCGTCAGGTCGCCTCATGCGCCGCCCTCCCGGGGACGATGGCCATGGGGCCGGACGTGATCGGGTTGTCCACGATCCGCACGTCGGCGCCGTACGCATCCGAGAGCAGGCGCGCGTCCATCACCTCGGCCGGGCGGCCGGCCCGCGCCACCCGCCCCTGCTTGAGCAGCACCAGACGGTCGCAGAACTGGCTCGCCGCGTTCAGGTCGTGCGTGACCGTTACGACGGCGATGCCGGAACGCGAGAGCCGCCAGAGCAGGTCGAACACGTCCGAGCGGTGGTGGATGTCCAGCGCGGCCGTCGGCTCGTCCAGCAGCATGGCGGCCGGCTCCTGCGCCAGCACGCTGGCGATGAGCACGCGCTGCTTCTCGCCGCCCGAGAGCGTGGCGAACACCCGGGCTGCCAGCGACTCCGTGTCGGTCTGCACGAGCGCCCGCTCGACGACGTCCACGTCGTGCTCGCCAGGGAAGCCGAACGCCCCCAGGTGCGGGTAGCGGCCCATCGCCACCACCTCCCGCACGCGGAAGTGGAAGGACGTCTCGGGGCTCTGCGGCAAGAAGGCGAGCCGGCGCGCAAGCTGCCGGCGGCCGAGCGTGCCGATCGGGCGGCCCTCCAGAAGCACCTCCCCGCCGTGCGGCACCAGGATGCCGCTCAGCAGCCGCAGGAGGGTGCTCTTGCCCGACCCGTTCGGGCCCACGATGCCCACGACCTCGCCGGCCGAAACGGCCAGCGAGACGCCGTCGAGCCGGAACCCGTTGCCCCGGTAGCGGAAGCGGCAGTCACGGGCCTCCAGGATGGACGCGTTCACGGGCCGGCCCCCCCGTGCAGGAACTCGACCAGACGCTCGGCCAGCTCGACCACCCGCGGCCCGGGGATCATGGCGTAGGTCGCCTCAATGGCGTAGACGCGCCCGTCGCGCACCGCGGGCAGCGACGGCAGGCCCGCCCACAGGGCGCGCGCCTCGCGCAGAAGGGCCTCCGCGTCGCCGCCCTCCCCGTGCAGTTCCACGACCACCGCCGGCCCGCGGGCCAGCAGCATCTCCTTGCTGACCGGGCCGTAGCTCTGCGGCAGATCGGCCACGACGTTCACGCCGCCGGCCAACCCGATCAGATCGTCCAGGAACCCGCCCGGCCCGACGGCCTGCAGTCCGTTGAGGGCGCCCGGCTCGCGCGCAGTGACCAGCAGCACGGAGACCGGCGGGCGGCCGGCCACACGCGCGCGCACGGCGTCCAGACGCGCCTGGATGTCCGCGCACAGCCGCTCGGCGCCCGCCCGCGAGTCCAGCACCTCGCCCAGCCGCCGGGCCTCGGTCAGGATCGACTCCAGCCCCACGATGTCCAGCGACAGCAGCGCGATGCCGTTGTGCCCGGCGAACCGCTGCAGGTCCTCCGCCCTCCCCTGGGTGACGATCAGATCGGGGCGCAGCGACAGGATCGCCTCGTAGTTGGGGTCGAAGAACCCGCCGCACAGAGGCCGGCTCAACGCCTCCGGCGGGTGCATGGTGTGCGCGCTGACGCCGACCACGCGGTCCCCCGCACCGATGGCGAAGGCCAGTTCGACGACGGCGGGCGACATGCAGACGATGCGCCGGTCGCCGCCGTCCGACGCGTCCCGCGAGGGCGCAAGCCTCTGCAGCCGCACGGCCAGCATCCACGCGCCCGCCAGCAGGACGAGGGCCGCCGCCGTTCGCAACACCTGGTTTCTCATGGTGTCCTCCCTCCCCCCCCCACCGCGCGGCGGGACACGCGGCCGGGGTGGCCGCGCCGCCGGATCGCTACAGCTGCAGGCCGCTGATGCGCAGCCGTCCGCCTTCGCTCTTCAGGAAAAACGTCCGCGTCAGGGGGTCGCCCTCGGGGCGCGGCCAGGACACGCGCACGCGCAGGTAACCGCCGTGCCAGCCGGCCTCCTCGAATCGGATCGACTCGGCCTCCTGGAGACGTTCGGCCGTCTCGGCCACCATCTCCTGCACCCCGGACGCAGCCCCGGCGACCATGTGGGCGGCCACGGTCGTCGGGTCCCCGGCGATCGCCCGGATCACTTCCATCGCCTCCCGGGCGTCCGCCGACTCCCCGGAGACATGCCGCAGCCCGCGCCCCCCCCCGCCGAGCACGGCCCAGAAGACGGCGACGACGGCCAGACCCGCAAGAACGCCCACGACCATGTGCTTGCGTCGACGGTCCATCGGTCACTTCTCCGGATGGAAGTAGATGTCCTCGGAATCGCACAGCACGCCCAGGTTGTTCCCGTTGACCGGCCAGGTGTCCTCATCCGGAGGCATCGAGGTCACGTGCCCGTCGGCCCAGAGCACGTTGCAGCGCCCTCCGTGCCGGAAGTGGACGTAGAGCGATTCCCAGCCCGGCCAGGCGAGGCACTGCGAGGTGGGGTCCAGGAACCAGTTCTCCTCCAGCGGCCCCATCCAGTCGCGGGCCGAGTCGGCGAACAGGATCGTCGTGCTGAACTTGTAGATGGCGGACTCGTGCTTGCCCTGCCAGCTATAGGCATAGTCGGGGTCCCACCAGTCGCCCTTCTCCTTCAGCTCGGTCAGGTAGTAGTAGTTGTACCCGTAGCCCGTGCAGGGGCCTTCGGCGCGGGGCATGAAACTGCCGTGGCTGGTGGACGGGCACTGCCAGATGTCCGGGTCCTCGCCGACGTAGAACGACAGATAGCCGGCCGTGAAGTCGACCTGCTCCGAGGCGCCCGTGAACTTCCCGAAGAACTGGCGGCCATCGGAATCCGCGCAGCCGGGCAGGTAGCCGGCGTGGTTGACGGCGTATAGCTGCACGGCGGCGCCGATCTGGCGAAGGCGGCTGCGACAGCTCACCGCGCGGGCCTGGTTCATCGCCCGGCCGGCGGCCGGCATGAGCATGCCGGCCAGGATCGTGATGATGCTGATGACGACCAGAAGCTCCATCAACGTGAACGCTTGCCGGCGCATCGTGCGCCTCCCCTCTCGGGACTCGGAACACCCCGGGGCAGGCGGACGGCGGGGGGGGCGGGGGCACACGGGCCCACGCCGATCCCCGGCAGGCGGTCGCACGCAGTCGCCGGGCGGCCGGAAAGACGCGCCCGACGCTGCGAACGCCGGGCTGCCGCATCGGCCGACAGGTACACGAACACCCTTCGGCCGTGCCGCGCATCTCAGACCCGGAGATTCACAGCACATCTGGCCGGCGAGTCGGTCTTCTGGCTTCCGGTTCTGCGCTACTTGCCCGGCCTTCCCATCCCCTGCCGGGGACAGTGGCGCTGAGGGGGCGTTCGCTCCCGGTCACAGCGGCGGGTCCGCAACGGATTCGCACCGTTTTCCCGGGCCCCACGGGGGGCCACTCGCCGACGCACCAAGGTATAGCACACGGCCCCCCCGGCCGTCAAAGGAACGCGCAACGGGATTTGCGCCCGCCCCGCCCCTTTTCGTATCTTGATGGCCGTTCCGCAGTTGCCCGCCTTCGAAGGGAGCGACGGTTGGCCGCGGCCGAGCCACACGATCCGCCCGCAATCAGCATCGTTGTGCCGATGTTCAACGAGGCCGACAACGCCGCCGCCTGTTACGCGGACATCTCCGCGGCCATGGCCGAGGCGGGGCTCGCCTGCGAGTTGATCTTCGTCGACGACGGCAGCACGGACGGCACGGTGGCCGCCCTGCTGGAGGCGGCGGGGGACGACGCCCGGACCGTGGTGGTGGAGCTGCGCCGGAACTTCGGCCAGGCCGCCGCCATGGCGGCCGGCTTCGAGACCGCGCGCGGCGAGGTGGTGGTTGCCCTGGACGGGGACCTGCAGAACGACCCGCGGGACATCCCCCTTCTGCTCGAGCACCTGTCCGGCTTCGACGTTGTGAGCGGCTGGCGCCGAGGGCGGCGGGACCGCCTGGCCCGCCGGATTCCCAGTTGGATCGCCAACCGCCTGATCAGCGCGATCACCGGCGTGAAGCTGCACGACTACGGGTGCTCGCTGAAGGCCTACCGGCGCGAGGTGCTCCAGGACATCCGGCTCTACGGCGAGATGCACCGGTTCATCCCGGCGCTGATCCACTGGGTGGGGGGGCGCGTCACGGAGGTGGAGGTCCGCCACAGGCCGCGCACGGCGGGCCGCAGCAAGTACGGCCTGGGCCGGACCTTCCGCGTGCTGCTGGACCTGGTGACGGTCAAGTTCATGCTCAAGTACTTCACCAATCCCCTGTACTTCTTCGGCACGGTGGGCCTGTGGACGCTGCTCTGCGGCATCGGCATCCTGGGCATCGTGGTCGCCAAGAAGCTCGCCCGTGGATTCGACATGACCGGGAACCCGCTGCTGTACCTCAGCGTCATGCTCGGGGCAATGGGTGTCCAGTTCGTCATGATGGGCTTGATCATGGAGGTGCTGACGCGGACCTACTACGAATCCCAGCGCCGCACCCCTCACCGCATCCGCACCGTGCACAGGGAGGGCGCCGAAGATGGCGACGCCGGCAAGCCGGGCGCGTGATTCCTGCGGCGTGCCGACCGCGGGCACCGCTCAGACGCGCGTGTCTTCCATCCTCCGATCGAGCTATGCGAGACCCATCGGCGGAGATGCCCGGTCGCCGGCGGCTCGGAGCCTGTCCATGAATTGACGCGGGAACGGGCAGCCTCAGTGCCGACAGGTTCCCTCTTGAAGATGCGAGATGACTGGCCTGTCACGGGCGAGTTCCTGGACAGGCTCCTGGCCGCCAGTGGGGACGAAGACAATGGGGCGACGACTGCTCCTGGCCGGAGCCTACCACGGACAGAACAAGGGCGACGAACTCGTCTTCGCCGCGCTCAGGGGGGAGCTTGCGGAGATCTGCCCGGATGCAAGGCTGGACGTGATGTCCACGGATCCCGCCTACTTCGCCGAGCGGTACGGCGTGGACGCCTTCCAGGCCCGCCGTCCCCTGGCGCTGTGGAAGAAGCTGCGCCTTGCAGATGCCGTGATATTGGGCGGCGGCGGGATCCTCTTCGACGCGGGCTCCCTGGATACACTGCGGGTGGTCGGGCAATCGCAGCTGCTCGTCTGGACCATGCTGACGAGACTGGCCGCGATGCTGGGCAAGCCCGTCCTCTGGTATGAGCTAGGGGTGGGGCCGCTCAGGTCGTCTCTCGCCGCCGGCCTCGTGAGGACGGCAGCCCGCAGGACGGCAGGCATCGTGCTGCGCGACAGCGAGTCGGCACAGGTCCTCGGGTCCCTTGGCGTGCGTGACTTCCTTCTCGGGGCCGACCCCGTGTGGAGCGTCCCGCTGCCGAGGGGGTCGCTGCCCCCTGACATGCCCACGGAGTACGACCTGGTCGTCGTGCGGCACTGGAAGGGCCTGGAAGACGGGCAGGTGCTCGTGCGTCTGCTCCGAGCTGTAGCGCGCCGTGGACTGCCGGTGGTCGTTACAGTCACCAATCCCCTCCGGGACCGGGCCTTCGCTTCCCGGCTGTGCGAGTGTGCGGGCCCGGCCGTCCTCTGTCGGCCCCTCGACTCCGGTAGCAGCCCGTCGGCGCTGGTCGAGATGGTCCGTCGCGCACGGACGGTCTACAGCATGCGCATGCACGCATTGATCGTCGCCGCCCGGCAGGGAGTGCTCTGCGTGGGGCTCCAGTACCGCACGCCCAAGGTGTGGGCCTGCATGGCGGACATCGGCTGCGGGGAGCAGTGCATCGATCTGGAAGACCCCGCCAGTGCCAGGGCCCTGGAAGAGCAGGTGGCGGCCGTGGAGGCGCGCGGCGCGGACGAATCCGCGCTGGAGCTTCTGCGCCTTCGCGGCCAGACGGGCCGTGATGAGCTGGCTCGCTTCGTCCGGCTGGTCGCCGGCGTCAGCGGCGCCGGGACACCCGCATGAAGATGTCTTCGTAACGCCGGGCAATGGCGCCCGGGTCATACCGGGCGACATCGACTCGATTGCGCTCCCCCATTCGTACCGCCAGATCGGGATCGCCGCAGACGGAGGCGGCCGCGCTCGCGATGGCCTCCGGGGAGTTCGTCGGCAGCATGACGGCATTGCGGCCGTCCACGAGCAAGTCCGTCTGTCCGCCAGTGCTGCTGGCTACTATCGGCAGACCGACAGCCATCGCCTCCTGCAGGCAGATGCCGAAGCCCTCATGGTCCGACGACAGCACGAATACGTCCGATGCCTTGAGCAAAGCGTACTTTTTTGTCTCGTTCACGTAGCCGGCGAAGATGGTCCTGTCCCGCACGCCGAGCGAATCCGCCAGTGACTTCAGTCCTTCGAGTTCCGGGCCCGAGCCCACGATGATGGCGCAGTATGCGGCCGGCAGTGCTGGGACCGCTCGCAGGATCGCGTCGAGGCGCTTCCGGGGCACAAGACGCCCGACCGACACCATGTAGGTCCTATCGCTGTGCAGGCCCAACTGCTGCCTGAGGACCTCCCTGCCGGGCAGGCCGGCCACCAGCTGGGGCGGGGAATACGGCAGCGGGACTATGCCCAGGCGTCCGGCCGCCCGCCATTCGTAGTACCTGCACGCCCGGTCGGCGGTGTCGGACGACTGGGCGACGACCCTGTCGGCCGCGTCCAGTATGCGGCCCACGGCCCAGCGCAGCGGACCGACCCGGTGCGGAGAGAGCCGCTTGCTGGGATCGTATATGTCGCCTCCGTGGATGGAAAGCACATTGGGCAGGCGGAGCAGCTTAGATGCCATCAGCCCCAGAGGGCCCGTCGGGATGGCAAAATGGGTATTGATCACGTCGTAGCGCCTTCGGCGTCCGAGATCGACCACCTCGGCAAGCCCCGTCGCGAGGTAGCCGGCCATCGAGGGAAAGGAGGCGACACGGGGCGATGCCCTTCTCACAGTGCGCACGCGAAAGACGTCCACGCCGTCCATGCATTCTCTGCGGGGCAGGTCGCCGTAGGCCGAGGTGACACAGTCCACCGAGTGCCTCGTCGCCCATTGGCGTGCCAGGGCGTGTGCCGACACACCGCCGCCTCCGCCGATGGGCGGATACTCGTAGTTCAGGACAAGTATGCGCATTGTCAGGAACCCACCAGCGGCCTCGGCTCGCATCCGAGTGGATTGGCGCAGAGCGAGGGCGTTATGATAGCATGTCGCCCGGAAGGTTCGCGACCGGCAGACAGCTCTGATCGGACCTGGTCTGAGAATCGCACGGCTTGGCGCAATACGCATGCGCCCACGGCACAGGGCAGATGGGCAACGAAGAGCACCCCCGAAGACAGCCGCTGATGCGGATTGCGCGTGCCGTGGTCGGTCTGGCCCTGCTCGCGGTGCTGTTCCACTTCGTCCCTCTGCGCGGCATTGTCGCCGCCGTCGGCAAGGCCCGCGTGGACTTCCTGCTCGTCGCGGTCGTCATCCCCTTCCTCGGCATCGTCGTTTCGTCCCTGAAGCTCTGGCTGCTTCTGCGAGCTGATGCTCCCGGCGTCGGGTTTGGGCAGGTTCTGAAGGCGTATTACATTGGCACCTTCTTCAATAACCTGCTGCCCACCAGCATCGGCGGCGACGTAGCGAAGGTGCGTCAGCTGCGGCTTGACGGCACAAGACTCGCGCACGCCGCGGCGTCGGTCATCGTCGAGCGCGCCACAGGGCTGGCCGTCGTGCTGGCAGCCACGCTGGGGATCTCGCTTGGGTGGAGCAGGTTCCTGGATCGTCTCGGCCTGGGGCCGGCGCGCTGGGCCCTGGCGGCCGTCAGCGGCGGGTGCTTCATCGCGCTGGCCATCGCCTACGCCGCATGGCGAGGCGCGGTCAAGGATTGGATGAAGGCACGCCGCGATGGCGCGGTGGTCGGGAAGGCCTACATGCTCATCGAGAGCTTCTACGTCTTCCGCAATGCCCCAGGCGTGGTCGCTGCCGCCCTCGGGCTGTCGGTCCTCTTCTACCTGATCATCGCGGTGGGCATGGTGCTGGTTGCACGGGCACTCGGGCTCCGCCTCGGCCCCGGCAGCGCGGCGGGCCTGGCGACGCTGCTGCGGGTGCCGGAGATGCTGCCCGTCTCCCTGGGAGGGCTGGGAGTGCGGGAGGGGACGCTCACCTACTGCATGTCGCATCTGGGCGCGACGGCCGCACAGGGCGCCGGCATGGCGCTGGTGATGCGCGGGCTGAGTTCCTTGCACTCGGCGGCAGGCGGGCTGGTGTACGCCGTCAGCGGACGCGTGCGTCGCGCCCACGCGGTGCCCCCCGCTCCGGCCGAGCCGACGGCCCGCAGACGCGCCCTCCGTGTCGCGCTCATCGCGCTCATTGTGCTGGTCCTCTTCACCGACGGGCAGGTCGACGGCCAGAACGAACTCTCGCGCATGGCAGCGGTCGACAGCCTGGCGTCCCGCGGCGTGTGGCACTTGAACGAGTCGCGCTACGCCCAGACCATCGTGGAGCGCGAAGGACGGCAGTCCCGCTACCTCATCGACATGGTCTACAATCGCCGGGATGGGCGTTTCTACTCATCCAAACCGCCCGTGCTCACGCTGCTCCTGGCGGCCGTGCCGGCCGGCCTTCACGCGCTCGGCGCCCGATTCACGTTCACAGAGCCAAGCAACGGACTGGCGGTCTTCCTGCTGACATTCCTGGCCATGGGTCTTCCCAGTGCTTGGGCCTTCTACGCACTCCGCCGGAAGGCCGGCGGCTTGCTGGAGAGCCCTGCAGGGGCAGACGTCGCCGCTCTGCTGGCCTTTGGGGGCACGCTGTTCTTCACCTACTCGACGGCCATTAACCACCACACCCCCACGGCTGCGGCCATCCTGGCCGCGTTCTTCCTTCTGGGCATGGCCGAGGGCCGTCCCGTCGTCCCTGCCGGGCGTGCCTCTGCCGCCGGCTTCCTGATGGGGCTGGCCGCCGTCATCGACGTCGGGCACGGTTTCATCTTCTCGGTCATGTTCGGACTCTACATCTTGTTCTGCCTGCGCTCCTGGCGGACCGCCGTCTTCTACGGCCTGGGCGCCCTGCCGCCCCTGGCGCTGCACTGCGCCATTCAGTACAGCCTCTGGGGCAGCATACTCCCTGTGCAGATGTTGCACGGCACGAAGGACTACCCCTTCAGCTACTGGACCCACAGGACAGAGTCCGACGCCTGGCATATTCCGCGCAGCGACTACTGGCTCCTCACCCTATTCAGCATGCGGGGGCTCTTCGTGCTCAGCCCCATCCTGCTTTTTGGCGCGGCGGGGCTGGCAGCGGAGCTGCGGGACGCCGCACGGGCTTCCCGCCGCGGGAAGACCGGCGGCCGGCTCGCGCGGCCGTCGGGAGAAGCCCTGCGCGGGTATGCCGCCCTCTCGGTCTTGATCGGAATGCTGTTCCTGGTCTGGTACTCAGGCTTCCGGACGCCGACCAACTTCGCCGGGGCGGCATTCGGCTTCCGCTACTACATCGGGTTCACGCCGCTGCTGGCGTGGTACGCCGTGCGCGCATACGGGCGATGGGCCGACAGCCCCCGGTTCCGCGTGATCTTCTACGCACTCGGCGCGTGGTCGCTGTTCTATGCCTGCCTCGGCACGCGGTTCACCTGGGTGCTCATGGAAGCCGTGCCGCATCCGGCGGTGCGGATGCTGCTGCCGCTGCGCGGCTTCTGAGGGCCCGGACGAAGGAGGCGGGGCCGGGAAGGCACGGGCGGCCGGGGACCGGCGGAATCGACCCGGCACGCGCACCCCGCACAGAAGAACCGGGGGCGGCCGCCGGGCCCTCGGCCCTGCGCGCCGCCCCCGAGGGGTTCGTGTTCGTCTGCCGGCCTACTCGGCCAGTCCGAGCCCTTGCGTGCGGAGCACGGACAGCAGCGTGTCCGCCGGCAGGCCGGCCTGACCGAGCGCTTCGGCAGCCGCCTCACGCAGGCACTGTTCGTCGGACTGCAGCGCGCCCATGAGCACGTCCACAATGTCGGCCGGGGCCGCCTCTTCCGAACGGCTCAGCACGGCCGCCAGTGCGCGGGCGGCGGCGACCTTCAGTTCCAGCGCTCCCTGGCCCGCCACAACGGCGGCCAGCCCGTCCAGGCAGCCCGCGTCGCCGAAGCGCGACAGCGCGCAGATGCCCGCCGCCGTCACCTCGTCGCCGTAGCCGGCCAGCGCCATGACCAGCGCCGGCTGGGCTTCCAGCAGCGGGTAGGCCGTGTTGAGCGGGTCGACGCCGGCCAGGGCCTTGGCCGCCCTCAGCACGAGCGTCGCTTCCTCCTCGGTGAAGGCCGAACGGCTCTCGGCCTTGACCTGGTCGGCGATCGGCGCCAGCTTCGCCTGGCGCAGGTCGTCCGGCGACAGGATGCCGGCCAGTCCCTCGACCTTGGTGAGGTCCGCCGAGTCCGCGCCCGGGTCGCACACGACATACAGCGGCGCACCCTTGGTGCGGACGTCCGCCCGGAGCGTCTGCAGCAGACTCGCGAACCTCCCGGCGTCCACGTTGGCGCTCAGGAACACCACGTCCACGGCGGGCTCCAGCGCGAGCACGGCCTGGATCTGCGGCACCATGGCTCCCGCCTCGCTCGTGGCCAGGCCCTCGCCGCGCAGAACGGTTGCGAGCTTGTTGCGAAGCTGGAAGTTGTCCATGGCCACCAGCGCAGTACGCTCTGCGGCGGCCTGCAGGGCGGCGCCCATGACGTCGATCACGTCGCCGGGCTCCACCTGCTCCGCGTCGGGGCTGGCCGCCACGACCACAACGGTGGCGTTGTAGCGCACGTCCTTGTCGCCGGAGGCCAGTGCGGCGCTGAGCGCCTCGGCGCCGGCCGGGCAGAGCGAGGCCGGGCCGGACGCGGCCAGCTTGTCGCCCAGCGTCCTGACCAGCAGCAGGGCGGCCGCGCCGTCGTTGGCGGCGATCGTCTTCTTCAGGGCCTCGGCCAGCACGGGCGCTTTGAGCATGCGCAGGGCCACGGGGACCTCGGCCTGGAACTCGGCCAGGCGCTCGGCGGCATCCTGCCGGGTGGCCTCGTCGGTCGGGGCGCCCGTCAGGTCCACGTCACCGGAGGCGAAGTAATCGCACAGGGCCGTCTGCCGGCTCAGGGAGGCGGCCAGAAGCGCCTGGAGTCCGGCGTCGTCCGGTGCCGCGGCCAGCCCTTCGAGGGCGGTCTCGGTGGCCATACGCTGGTAGTACAGGTAGTTGGGAACCTCTTCGCAGACGATCCGGCCGGGCAGGTCCTCGCCCTCCGGATTCCACTGCCAGATGTCGGCCGTCAGACCATAGGTGTAGCCGACCAGGCCCGTCCGCTCGCAGGTGTATGCATCGGCCAGCAGTGCGTATGCCTCGGCCGGGGTTCCCGGGTCCTGCGTCTCCTCCGCAATCGTCGCGACGGCCTGCCGGGCGGCCTCCCGCAGGTCCGCCGGAGCGGCGGCGTCGCCGGCGGTCGCCAGCAGCGCCGGGATGGCGCGCTCGTCGCCGATCTGCGCCAGCACGCCGGCCACACGCACCCTCAGCAGGGAGTCGTCCGCATTGCGCAGAGCGCGCACGAGCGGCAGGCAGGCGTCGCGATGGAGGTTGGAGAGCAGGCTGACGGCCCGAGCGACGGTCCTCTGGTCCTCGGGCTTCTCCAGCGCGAGGAGCCCCACGACGTGCGGCACGGCGTGGGGGCCGTGGCCGGTCAGCATCACGGCGCCGCGCCGGTAGGCGACGGCCTCCGGAGACTGGAAGTCGGCGAGGATCTCCTCGACGTTCTCGACCGTGCGCTTTCTCTCCTCCCCGGCGCGCCGCAGGAGCATGAGCAGCTCCCGGACCTGCGGGCCGACCTCTTCGTTGCCGACCATCTCGGCCAGTTCGGCCAGGTCGGCCGCGTCGCGCATCCGGAGGGCGGCCTGCATCCCCGGCTGGCGGGCCAGCACGTCCTCGAATGCCTCCCTGGCGGCCGTGAATTCGCCCGTCTTGTACAGGGTCACGCCCTTCTGGAACGTCTGGACGACGTCCGAGCCCTCAGCCTCTTGCGCCAGGGCCGCCGTCGAGAAGACCACCGAAAGGGCAGCAGTCACCGCCAATGCCAATCCCCACCGCCTAACGCGTCTGCACATGAATGTCTCCTTATCGTCTGTCAGGCCCCTACGGGACGCCTGCGGACCTTCCGGCGGGGGCCTACGGCCTCGCGCCGCCGCCCGCCCGTGGATTCGGGTTTCGGTGACTCCTTCACTGTGCTCAACAGCCGGCGCCGGCCGATCGCGATCCGGCTCAGCGCAGGTACTCGCGTTCCGGGCCAACCATGTCGTCAAACGTCTCCCGGCGACGGATCGGGCGCGCCTGCGAGCCGCCGACCAGTACCTCGGCCGCCCGCGGCCGCGCATTGTAGTTCGAACTCATGGCGAAGCCGTATGCGCCCACGTCGAAGACGGCCAGCAGGTCGCCGCCCTCCAGGCGAGGCAACGCCCTGGCCCGCGCCAGGAAGTCGCCTGTCTCGCACACGGGCCCGACCACGTCCACGACTTCGGATGTCAAGCCGCCCGGCGCATCGTCCGCCCTCAGAACCGCCGGCATCCCCTCCGCGCTGCGCACAGGCCAGATTCGATGGAACGCATCGTAGAGCGTCGGCCGAACCAGGTCGTTCATCGCGGCATCGCAGATCAGGAACCGTTTGCCGGCGCGTGTCTCCTTCCGGTAGATGACGCGGGTCAGCAGCACGGCGCAGCTACCAGCTACGTACCGTCCAGGCTCAATGATGATAACCGGACAACGCGATTTTTCAAGCCGAGAATCGACCGCCTCCGCGTATTCGCGCGGCCGGGCGGTTTCCTCGCCGGTGTAGGAGATGCAGAACCCGCCGCCCAGGTTCAGGCTGTCGACGGGCGCGCCGACCGCGCGCAGGCGCTCGATCAGCGGCAGAAGCCTGTCCAGAGCACGCACATACGGCTCCGGCCCCATGATCGGCGAGCCAAGGTGCACGTGCACGCCCCGGACGGCCAGGCCCGGCCGACCGGCCGCCTCCCGCACCAGGTCCTCAACGGCATCACTATCTATACCGAACTTCGTACCCTTCTTGCCAGTGGTCGTCTTCTCGTGCGCCCGGGCGTCCACGTCCGGGTTGACGCGGATGGCCACCGGCGCAGGCCGCCCGACCCGCCGGCCGACCGCCTCGATCACCTCCAGCTCGGCCCGCGACTCCACGTTGAACATCAGGATGCCCCGCCGGAGAGCGAACTCGATCTCCTCCTCCGTCTTGCCCACCCCGGCGAAGACGATCCGCTCGGGCACCCCTCCGGCCGCCAGCACCCGCCGCAGCTCGCCCCCACTGACGACGTCAAATCCGCTGCCTTCGGCGGCCAGAAGGCTCAGGATCGACAGGTTCGGGCAGGACTTCACGGAGAAGCACACGAGGGCGTTGCGGGCGGCGAACGCGTCGCGAATGGCCCGATAGCGCTCCACCAGGCCCGCGCGGCTGTAGACGTACAGGGGCGTCCCCCACTGCTCGGCCAGCTCCGCAACGGCCACATCCTCGCAGTGAAGCGCGCCGTCCCGATAATGGAACCACCCTGCATCCGCCACGCAACGACCTCCCGAAATCCCCTGGGCACGCACATAAACCGGGTGCGCGATGATACATCATCCGCGCGGAGAATCCAACGTGCCGGAAGGAGATGACACGGCCCTGCCCGCAGCATCGCGCTGTTGCCGTATCCTGTCGTCTCTTGTCGTCTCTTGTCGTTTCTTGTCGTTTCTTGTCGTTTCTTGCCGTCTCTTGTCGCCTCTTGTCGTTTCTTGCCGTTCTCTGCGCCCTCGGCGCCCTCTGCGGTGGGCAATCGGCCGTTTGTTTGGCGTACGGCGGCCGGTACAATGTACGCGTGGCCCGGGGCGGCTGCCGTCCCGGGAGCATGCCCGTTTCCTGCCCGCCCGTTCGGAGACTGAACAGATGGAGTCCACTGCGCCCGCCGGCCGGGCCGATCATGACATGATGCACCGCTACCTGTTGAGCCTCGTCGACCGTGCCGCCGAACGGTGGCAGGCCGAGTACGAGGCCCGCACGGAGCCCGAGCAGATCGCCGCCTACCAGGCCGACGCGCGCCGGCGCCTGCTGGAGGTGCTGGGCGGGCTGCCGGAGCGCACGCCGCTGAACGCCCGCACGACCGGCACCATCCGGCGCGAGGGCTACACGGTCGAGAAGGTCATCCTGGAGAGCCAGCCGGGGTTCGGCGTCACGGGGCTGCTGTTCCTGCCCGACCCGAACCGCTTTCCCCCGCCCTACCCGGGCGTGGTCGAGCCGGTGGGCCACACGGGCAACGGCAAGGCGCACGGGGAGTATCAGTCGATGGGCGCCCTGTTGGCGCTCAACGGCATGGTCGCGCTCGTCTACGACGCGATCGACGAATCGGAACGCGTGCAGTACCGCGGCGAGCGCGGCGACTACGACTTCGACATGTGGGGCAGCCACCTGCACGGCACCTACGGGCACCAGATGGTCGGCATCGGCAGCATCCTGCTGGGCCGCAACACGGCGCGGCTTGAGATATGGGACACGATGCGGTGCATCGACTATCTGCAGTCGCGTCCCGAGGTGAACCCGGATCGCATCGGCTGCACGGGCAACAGCGGCGGCGGCATCGTCACCGCCTACGTGGTCGCGCTGGACGACCGGGTGGGCGCGGCCGCACCGAGCTGCTACGGCAACGCCCTGCCGACGCTGCTGAAGACCCTCGGCCCGCAGGACGCCGAGCACCACACCTATGCCTCGCTGGCGGATGCGCCGCAGGCGACTGACCTGCTGATGATGCGGGCGCCGGTGCCGATCCTGCTCTGCGCGGGAACGAAGGACTTCTTCCACGTCGACGGCTCCTGGTGGTCCTTCCGCTGCGCCAAGCGCCTCTACACCCGCCTGGGGTTCGCCGAACGGATGGACATCCTGGAGAACGACGCGCCGCACAACTACAACCGGACGCAGCGCGAGGGCATCGCCCGCTGGATGGCGCGCTGGCTGCAGGGCGAGGACCGCGTGATCCGGGAGCCCGAACTGGCGCTTCTGACCGACGACGAGGCCCGCTGCACACCCACCGGGCAGGTGATGGATCTGCCGGGCGCCCGCTCCGCCTACGACCTGAACGACGAATATGAGCGCGAACTGGCCGCCCGCCGCGTGCAGGCGTGGGCCGGCCCCGACCGGGCCGAACGGATCGAAGGCGTCCGCCGGCTGCTCGGGATACCGCCGCTCGACAACCTGCCCGTGCCCGAGGTCCGCCAGGGCGAGCAACGCCGCACCGGCGGCATGCGCGTGCACGATCTCACTCTGCACCCCGAGCCCGGCATCGTGCTGCCGGCCTGCCTGTACGGCCCCGAGGGCGGCCAACCGGCCGGTCGCGTGGTGCTGTACGTGCACGAAGCCGGCCGTGAGGCCGATGCCGGTGCCGCAGGCCCGATCGAGGCGCTCGTGCGCAAGGGCGCACGCGTGCTGGCGGTCGAGGTGCGCGGCACGGGCCTGAGCCAGCAGGTGAACCAGAACAAGTGGGGCAAGATCGACCAGGACTGGAAGGACATATCGATCGCCTACTGCCTGGGCCGCTCCTACGTGGGCATGCGGACGCAGGACGTGCTGGCGGCCGCGCAGTGGGCGGCCGGACAGTTCGGCGGCGAGGCCGTGGACCTGGTGGCGGTCGGCCACGTGGGCGTGCCGGCGCTGCACGCGGCGGCGTTGAGGCCCGACCTGTTCGCGTCCGTGACGCTGCGCGGGACGCTGGCATCCTGGGCAAGCGTGCTCGAGCGGCGCGTGACGATCAACCAGTACGGCAACGTGGTGCAGGGAGCGCTGCTCGAATACGACCTGCCGGACCTGGCCGGCACGCTGGGCCGGAAGCTCACGATCGAGGACCCGCGCGACGCCACGGGGCAGCCGGTCAAGGCGTAACCGCCCGCCGCCGGCCCGTTGCACGGCCTGCAGGGGACCGATATACTGGCCGGTGACGGTTCGTTTGTACCGCCGGTCTTCAGCCAAGGGGGCAGAAGGATGCTGGTTCAGCAGTTCTTCATCAACGGCATCGCGCATAGCTCGTACCTGCTGGGCGGGAGCGACACGTGCGCCATCGTGGACCCGAGCCGCGACGTGGACGTCTACATCGAGGCGGCGAAGGCTCTGGGCATGGAGATCACGCACATCCTGGAGACGCATCTCCACGCGGACTTCATCTCCGGCCACATGGACCTGGCGGAACAGACGGGCGCGCGCATCTACGCGCCGAAGTCGGGCCAGTGCCGGTTCGATCACGTGGCCCTGGAAGAGGGCGATGAGTTCGAGATCGAGGACCTCAAGCTGTCCGTCCTGGACACGGGCGGGCACACGCCGGAGCACATCTCCTACGTGGTGCGCGACCGGGCGCGCGGCGAGGAACCCGTCGGCGTCTTCTGCGGCGACACGCTCTTCGTCGGCGACGTCGGCCGCCCCGACCTGTTCCCAGGCAAGGCGCGGGAACTGGCCTCCCGCCTGTTCGACAACCTGCACGGCAAGCTGCTGAAGCTGCCCGACTTCTGCGAGGTCTACCCCGCCCACGGGGCCGGCTCGCTGTGCGGTCGCGCCATGGGCGCCAAGCGCACCAGCACCATCGGCTACGAACGCAAGTACAACGCCGCCCTGCAGATACGGGACAAGGAGGAGTTCATCACCTCCCTGACGACGGGCATGCCGGACGCGCCCGACCACTTCGCCCGCTGCAGCGCCATGAACGCCGCCGGACCCGCCCTCCTGCGCGCCCTGCCGAAGCTCGAACCGCTGGACCCCGGCGACTTCGCCCGGCACGCCCGGCGCGCCGGCGTGCAGGTGCTCGACATCCGCCGATACGACGCCTTCGGCGGCCAGCACGTCCCGGGCGCCTGGCACATCGACCTGGGCGGCAACTTCGCCACGTTCGCCGGGTGGGTGCTCCCCGTGGACGCCGAGATCCTGCTGGTCAGCGACACCGAGCAGAGGGCCCGCGACGCCGTCGTCTGGCTCCGCCGCGTCGGTCTGGACAAGGTAACGGGCTACCTCAACGGCGGCATGTTCGCATGGGCACGGGCCGGGCTGCCGACCGAGCACGTCGCCCAGCTCTCCGCGCACGAGCTTCACGAGATGGCCTGTTCGACCGAGCCGATGACCCTGGTGGACGTGCGCTCGCCGGCCGAGTTCGAGGCGCTGCACATCGAGGGCGCGGTGAACATCCCCGCGCCGGACCTGCGCACCCGGCACAGCGAACTCCCCAAGGACGCCCCCATCGCCCTCACCTGCAGCACGGGCCACCGCTCGAGCCTGGCCGCCAGCATCCTGCTGCGGAACGGCCACAAGGGCCTGCGGAACGTCGCCGGGGGCATGTCGGGATACAACGCGGCCGGCTACGCCGGCGAATGCCCCATGTGCGTGGTGCCGCACGGGCCGCACTTCACGGGGCGTTAGGCGCCGGCACAGGCCGGCACGGGGGGGGGCGGACCATGGACTGGCTGACGGTGTCGCAGTGGTCGCCGTATGCGGTGGGCGCCGGGATCGGGCTGCTGAGTTGCCTGACGTTCCTGCTCTCGGACAAGGCGCTGGGCTGCTCGACGGCGTTCGCGCGCACGAGCGGCATGATCGAGAAGCTGTTCCGGGGCGAGAAGGCGGCCGGCCGGCCCTACTACCGCAAGTTCACGCCCGAGATCGACTGGGAATGGATGCTCGTCCTGGGCATCATTCTGGGCGCTTTCCTGTCGGCCCGGCTCTCGGGCGAGTTCGAGCTGGAGTGGGTGCCTGAGCGCTGGAGTTCCGCCTTCGGCGCGGGCACACTGGTGCGGGTCGCCGTCGCCTTCGCCGGCGGCGTCTTTTTGGGGCTCGGCTCGCGCTGGGCCGGCGGTTGCACCAGCGGGCACGGGATCAGCGGCTCGCTGCAGTTGGCGGTGAGCGGCTGGCTGGCCGTCATCTGCTTCTTCGCGGGCGGCGTGGCCACGGCGATGGTCCTGTACCACGTCGTGGCCGCCTGACGGGAGGGCGCACCATGCTGATGATCCTCCATAGACTGAAACGCGTCCAGCTCGTCCTCGGGCTCCTGGCCGGCATCGCCTTCGGCTTCCTTCTCCAGAAGGGCGGCGTCACCCGCTACGACGTCATCGTCGGCCAGCTCCTCTTCGAGGACTTCACCGTTCTGAAGGTCATGCTCTCGGCGGTCATCGTGGGCATGGTCGGTGTGCACCTGCTCCGGAGCCTGGGGCTCGCAGAGCTGCACCCCAAGCCGGGATCGCTCGGGGCCACCGCCGTGGGCGGGCTCCTGTTCGGCCTCGGGTTCGGCCTGCTGGGCTACTGCCCGGGCACGGTGGCGGGGGCGGTCGGCAACGGCCACCTCGACGCGCTCGTCGGCGGGGTGACCGGCATGCTCGTGGGGACCGGCCTGTTCGCCGTGCTCTACCCGAGGCTCCAGGACGGCATCCTGAAGAAGGGCGACTTCGGCGAGCTGACGATCCCGCAGTTCCTGAAGGTCAACGCCTGGGCCGTCGTCCTGCCGGCCGTGGGCATCCTGGTGGCCTTGCTGGCGCTCATCGAACGAACGGGCGGATAGCCGCCCCGGCGATGCGTCGAGGACGAATCCGTGAAGATCGGCACGCTCCTGCCGGGCGTCGGGCACCTGCGGGGCTACCGTGTGCGCGACCTGCGCGGCGACCTGTCCGCAGGCGCGGTCGTGGCCGTGATGCTGGTGCCCCAGGGCATGGCCTACGCCGTGCTGGCCGGGCTGCCGCCCGTCATGGGCCTGTATGCCTCCACGGTCCCCCTGCTGGTCTATGCCCTGTTCGGCAGTTCGCGGCACCTGGCCGTCGGCCCGGTCGCCATCGTGTCCCTGCTGCTGGCGGCACGCTGCGCCCGGCTGGCCGCCCCGGGCAGCGAGGAGTACATCGGCATCGTGCTGACCACGGCCCTGCTCGTCGGGCTGCTCCAGTTCCTGATGGGCGTGCTGAGGCTGGGCGTGCTCACGTGCTTCATCTCGCACGCCGTCATGAGCGGCTTCACCTCGGCGGCCGCCATCACGATCCTGCTCAGCCAGGTCAAGCACGTCCTGGGCGTCCCCCTCGAGCATGACCACGCGGTGCTGCCGCTGCTGGGCGAACTCGTGCCGCGCATCGGCGACTCGCACCTTCTGACGCTGGCGGTGGGCGCGGCCTGCATCGGGGCCCTGGCCATGCTGAAGCGCACGGCCCGGCGGCTGCCCGCCGCGCTGTTCGTGGTCGTCGGCGCCACGGCGGCGACCTTCGCCCTGCGGCTGGACCGCGCCGGGCTGGCGATCGTCGGCGATCTGCCGGCCGGGCTGCCCTCGCTGTCCGTGCCGGCCGTGGATCCGGGGCAAGCCGCCGCCCTGCTCACCACGGCGATGACCGTCCTGTTCGTCGGGTTCGTGGAGTCCAGCGCGGTCGCCCAGATGGTGGCCGCCAGGGAGGGCTACGATCTGGACCTCAACCAGGAGCTGCGCGCGCTCGGGCTGGCCAACGTGGCCGCCTCGCTGTTCGGCGGCTACCCGGTCAGCGGCGGCTTCAGCCGCACGGCCGTCAACCACGCGGCCGGCGCGCGCACGACCCTGGCCTCGGTCGTCAGCGCCGGGCTGGTGCTGCTGACGCTGCTGTTCCTGACGCCGCTCTTCCACTACCTGCCCAGGGCGGCGCTGGGCGCCGTCGTCATCGTGGCCGTGGCCCCCCTGATCGACCTGAAGCACGGCCTGTACCTGTTCCGCCTGCGCCCGGCCGACGGCCTGGTGCTGCTGGTCACGTTCCTGGCCACGCTCCTGGCCGGCGTGCAGACGGGCGTCCTGTCCGGAGTGGCGCTCTCGCTGGCGCTGTTCATCCGGCGCAGCGCCCATCCGCACATGGCGGAACTCGGCTACCTGCCCACGGAGGGCGTGTTCCGCAACGTCCGGCGCTACCCTTCGGCCCGCCGCTTCCCCGGGGCGCTGATCCTCCGTATCGACGCCTCGCTCTACTTCGCCAACCAGGCGTTCGTCGAGCGGCACATCCGCCGGCGTCTCGCCGAAGAGGACGGCGTTCGGTTCGTCATCCTGGACATGGCCGGCGTCAACGACATGGACGCCGTGGCGGTGGACGCCCTGGAGACGCTGATGCGGGACTACCAGGAGCAGGGCATCCGGTTCCTGTTCGCCGAGGCGAAGGGCCCCGTGCGGGACCTGCTCTCACGGGCGGGCTGGCCGGAGCGCTACGGCCCCGAGGCGATGCCGCACTCGATCGAGCACGCCCTCCGCACCGCCGGCGTCGACGCGCACTCCCCGCCGGCGCGCACGCACACACGGACGGGCACGGACGCACACGGGCCACAGAGCCCGCGCGGCATGCCATCCTGAGGGGCCGCCCGTGCGCGTCCCTGTGCGGCACCGCCCCCTGCCACTTGAGCCGCCGGGCCACGGTCGGTTATAGTCCCTGCCAACGAACGAGGAGAGACAACATCTCCGTCGAACCGAAGTGGGGAACCGACATGGTGGAAGAAGTCTCGTTCAGCCTGAAGGAAGCCGCCCACGTGGCCCGCCGCTCGCGCAACGTGTTCGTCGGCTCCATGTTCCTCTGCTGCGTTCTGGCGCTGTTCGTGACGCAGGTGCAGGACCGGCCCCTGGGGGAGTTCCCCAGTGTCCACGCCGTCCTCGGCGCGTTCCTGCTCTGGGCGCTCGCGGCCGCCGCCTACGCGTTCCACGCCGCCCGGTGCGCCTATGGACGCATCGTCCAGCGCATGGAACGCGTGCTGGCCGACGACGAGGCGCGGGCGCAGATGCTCGTCCGCCGCGTCAAGGCCCGCCTGTCGCCGGACGCGACCGCCCCCGGTCAGGACGCCTCGCCCTGCTGATCGCCTTGCGGCGGCCGCCTGGGCGGCCGCACGGCCATGTCCGACACGGCGCAGTCGGGGTGGTGGTAGCGCACCTGGCGTTCGGTCCGCCCCCGGTACTGCACCGCCTGCTGCGGGCACCAGTGGAAGCAGGCGTAGCACTGCTCGCAATGCCCCAGCCAGTGCGGACGGCCGGCGACCATCTCGATGTTGCCGACCGGGCAAATGCGCGCACAAACGCCGCAGCCGTTGCACTTCTCATCGGCGCCGAACGCCCGATCGCCGCGCGCCGCCGTGCGGCGGAACACCGGGTAGGCCACCCGGCCCGCCAGACGCCAGAACGCCTTGCCGTTCCGGACCGCCCCACGCGGGGCCGCCCTCAACTCGCGGGCGATGACGGCCAGGCGCTCCTCGGCCGCCCGCAGCACGGGCTCCTGCTTCTCCGGCGGCGGCGCCCCGCCCAGGGGCGGGTAGTTGTCGGGCATGCGCACGCCGAACGACGCCGCCAGCCGCAGCCCGCGCCGGCGCAGCAGTCCCTGCGTCATCCCGGGCGCCCGGCCGGGGTCGCCTCCGTAGGTGAGCACGGCGAATGCGTAGGCGTCCTCGACGGCCGGCAGCCGCTCGATGAAGCGCTCGACGATCGGCGGCACGCCCCAGGCATAGACGGGGAAGACGAGCCCGATCCGGTCGGCCGGCCGCACGTGCACGGCCTCGCCCTCGACGGCGGCGATGGGGACGAGTTCGGAGTCCGGAAACGCGCCGGCGACGACGCGCGCGGCACGCAGCGAATTCCCCGTGCCCGAGAACCAGAATACCCGTGTCATCGACGCCCGCCTCCGTTGCGTGTTGGTGTGTCCCGCCACCGCCCGGCCGATGAGCGTACGCCCGCACGCCCCGGGTTTCAACGCCCGAAGTCGGCCCGGCACGGACAGACGCCGGCCGGTATAATGCGTGTTCCCACTGACTTGCGGGGCGCCGGCCCGGTCGGACGCGTCGGCTCCCCGCGCCACACACGCGGCGATGGGATCGAACGATGAACGAACTGAAGATCGGCTGGGCGGCGCGCGATGTCTCCACCGAGGAGCCCGTCAACATCCCCGGGCAGTTCCACATGCGCATCTCCCGGGGCATCATGGACCCGATCACGGTCAGCGCGCTGGTGATCGACAACGGCGCGGACCTGGTCGCCTTCGTCTCGGTCGACTGCGTCGTCATCCGGTCCGGCCTGCTGGACGAGGTCCGCGCGGCCGTGCACGCGCGCAATCCCGAGGTGCCCGTGCAGAAGATACTCATGGGCGCCACGCACACGCACTGCGGGGCCAGCCACTACGCCGACGCGGCCCCGGGGTCCGCCGCCAACATCTCCACGGCCATGCTCGGCCAGGTGCCGCACGACGGCGTGGAGGTCGCTTCGAGCGACCAGTACCGCCATTTCCTTGCCGCCTGCACGGCCGACGCCGTCTGCGAGGCCTATGAGTGCCGCGCGCCGGGCGGCATCGCCTACGGCTACGGATACGCCGTCGTCTCGCACAGCCGGCGTGTCGTCTACTTCGACGACCTCTCGAAGCGCCCGGGGGCCGCCCGGAACTCCACGCACGGCCTCAACGGGCACGCCGCCATGTACGGCAACACGAACGACCCCCAGTTCAGCCACTACGAGGCGGGCGCCGATCACTTCATCAACCTGCTCTACACGTTCGATGCCGACGGCCGGCTCACCGGCGCGATCATCAACGTCCCCGCGCCCTCCCAGAACTCGGAGAACGAGTACAGGCTCTCGGCCGACTACTGGCACGACGTGCGCACGGCCGTGCGCGCGCGCCACGGCGACATCTTCCTGCTGCCCCAGTGCGCGGCGGCCGGCGATCTGTCGCCCCGCATCCTGCATTACAGGCAGGCGCAGGCCCGCCGCTTCCGGCTCAAATACTGCACCGATCAGACGGAACTCGCCGCGCGGAAGGACATCGCGGAACGGATCGCCGGTGCGTTCGACGAGGTGCTGGACTGGGCCCGAAAGGACATCAAGACGGCGCTGCCCGTCTCGCACGTCGTGGATACGGTCGGCCTGTCGCGGCGGCTCATCACCGATGATGAGCGCGAATACGCCCGGCAGGGACTGGAGGAACTGAACCGCAAACCGTTCAAGACGGACGGCACGCCCGAAGAACGCCTCCACGCCAACTCCATCCTCGTGGCGGGCCGCAACCGGTTCGCGCGCGTCCTGGACCGTTACGAAACGCAGGAGGCGCAGCCGAAGCTGCCCATGGAGCTGCACGTGCTGCGCATCGGGGACGTGGCGTTCGCATCGAACAGGTTCGAACTCTACATGGACTACCAGCACCGCATGCAGGCGCGGAGCCCGTTCGAGCAGACGTTCATCATCCAGCTCGCCGCCCAGCCGGGCAACGACGGCGGCACCTACCTGTGCACCGAACGCGGCGCGTGGGGCCGGGGCTACAGCGCCAGCATGTTCTGCAACCTCGTCTCGCCGCAGGGAGGCCAGGAACTGGTGGAGGAGACGGTCAGGCGGCTCGAGGAACTGCACTCCTCCGGGTGAGACCAGGTCAGCGGCGTTCCGCGGCGAGGGCGCGCAGGGCGGCCATGGCGGCCTCGGCCGAGTCGGCCGGCACGAACAGATGGTCGTGGTGGCAGCCGGCCAGCGGGTTGACGCTGATGCCGACGGCGGCGAGCCTGTCCAGGACGGCAGCCAGGAACCCGACGGCCTCCAGGCTCGAATGCACGCCGAGCGTGATCATGCGCGAGGGGAACGCGCAGTCGAACCCGAGGCCCTCCGCAGCCCGCCGCGGCAGAATGACGGTCACGCCCTCGGACTCGCGGACCATGCCCACCGCATCGGCCGGCAGGCTGGCAAGCCGCGCAGGCGGAACCGTGCAGAAGACGAACTCGCCCGGCTCCAGACGCGGCGCCATGCCCGCCAGGAGCCTCCCGAGGTCGGTCTCGCCCGGCATGTGTTCGCTCCTCCGTGCGATGGCCGGCCATGCCCGCGCCGCCTCTGCGCAGATGCGGGCGACCTCGGCCGGCCGCTCGTGCGGCAGATAGTGACCGGAACTCGGGAGCCAGACGGCACGGACTCCGGGGTTCTCCGGGACGCTCAGCAGCCGCTCGGCGGCGTCCGTCCGCCCCATCTGGCCGAAGACCTGCACGACGGGCATGCGGGCGGCGCGGAGGGCAGCGAGCCCGTCGAAGCACTCGACCGACTCCCACAGCACCGGGGCCGCGTTCGGCGGCAGGCGCGCCCACGTCCGGTCGTGCTTGCGGCGGATGCGGTCGACGGCCGCCGGGTCCAGCGTGCCGAAGGCCCTCTGCCCGGCGAACGTCTCGGCGGCCGCCTGCGGGGTCGTCCATCCCTCGAGCAGGACCAGCCCCGCAACGCGATCCGAGCAAGCGGCCAGGTGGAGCGCCACGATGCCGCCCAGGCTGTGCCCCACCAGCGCCACGCGGTCGAGCGCCAGGTGGTCGAGCAGCGCCACGACGTCACCGGCCAGGTGCTGCAGTGTGAACGGCGCCGGGGGCACGGCGCTCTCGCCGTGCCCGCGAAAGTCCATGCACAGGCCCGCGAAGCCGTCCGGCAGCCGCCGGAGCACCTCGCCCCAGTCCGCCGAATCGCAGCCGGCGCCGTGGAGGAACAGGACCGGAACGCCGGCCTGGCCCTCGGCCGAGTGGAACATCCGCCCCCAGGGCCTGCCGAGGAAGGGCATGGCGGCGCCTCCGCAGCGCGGGCGCGCGTCAGCAGATGCGCAGCACCGGGCGCAGGATGAAGGCAAAGGGGATCGCCAGCAGCAGGTAGCCGATCAGCCACGCGTCCAGCGTGAAGAGCGCCTGGCCGGCGTACGGCCCGAAGACGGTCCATCGGCCGATTGTCCACTCGGGCACCCGCACGTTCCAGTCGCCGATCAGGCCGAAGGGCCGGTACTTGTGTTCGGACAGAACATACTCGAACACCTCCTCCGGCGCGCTGCCATAGGCGGTGAACGGGCCGACGTAGCGCCGGCCGTCGGCGCGCAGCTCGTGCTCCACGATCCGGCCGCCCGCGCGTATGCGCAGCCGGTAGGGCTCCGGACGCTTCTGCGCGCTGAGCGCCCAGCCCGCCACCCCGGCCACGGGCGGGTCGTCCTCGACGATCCGGCGGATGAGGCCGCCGTCGACCGTCAGGCCCTCTTCCGGCGGCATGAGGTGCACGTAGCCGCCCAGGGCCTCGGGCGGGAAGTACATCTTCAGCTCGACCCCCTGCCACGGGTCGGGCACGCGGTAGGCGATGCGCCCGAAGGCCCAGACGGCCAGCAGCGCCACCGGCACGATGGAGGCCAGGAGCGGCCAGCCTTCCTGCCGGGCGGCCTTGAGGCCGATCTCGCGGATGGTCAGGCGATGGCGGTTGCGCGCTTCCCTGTCGCGGGCCTTCTTCGCCTGGCGGAGGAGCTGCTTCTGGCGCTTCTTGTCCTGCTTGCAGCGGCGCAGCAGGTCCTGGTTCGTCGTGAAGACGCGCACCACCGTCAGCACGAGCCCGGTGCCGAACGCCACGACGATCAGGGCCGCGTCGCGCGGGAAGTGCAGGAGCCAGCCGAGCAGCAGGTCGGCCACGGCGAGGCAGGCGTTGTTGAGTGCGTCAAGCATGGTCGGCTCCCCCGATCAGGGTCACGCGGCCGCGGTCGCCATCGACGCGCACGCGTGCGCCGTCGGCGATGATGGCGGTGGCATCCGGGCAGGCGACGGCGGGTATGCCGAAGTCGCGTGCCGTGATGGCGCCGTGGGACAGCACGCCGCCGCGCTCCACGACCAGGCCGCGGATGCGCGTGAAGAGCGCCGTCCATGCCGGGTCCGTCGATGGGCAGACCAGGATGCAGTCGGCGGGCAGTTCGCCGGCCTCGGACGGATGCCGCACGATGGCCACCGTGCCGTCGACGACGCCGGCCGAGAGCGGCACGGCCTCCAGCTCGGTCGCGCCCTCGAGGTGCCTCGGCAGGCCGAGCGAATCGAGCGCGGCCGAATCGATCGCATCCGGCAGGTCCAGCTTCTGTTGACTCTGCCAGCGTCTCTTTCGGGCCTCGATCGCGCGGACCAGTTCGTCGCGCTCGGCCTCGAACCGCGCCAGTTCGTCCAGGTGGAGGAAGAAGACGCCCCCCCCGATCCGGAAGCGCTCCCCGAGCGCAACGCACACGCTGCGGATCAGCTCGTAGCCCATCATCAGGTAGTGCTTGCCGATCTCGCGGTAAGGAAGGAGTTCCTGCGCCTCGCGGGCCAGCGACTCGACCTCCTCGCGGAAGCAGCTCCCGCCGCACTCCTTCAGCAGGCGGGGCAGGTCGGCCATGGCCTCCTTGCGTGCGGCGGCCGCACGGCGGTGCCGCTCCTCGGGGGATTCGCCCGGCGCGGTCTCGAACGGCGGCGGCGCCTCGCGGTAGCGCGGGTTGGCCAGCTCCATCTCGCCGACGGCCCGGTGGCCGTACAGGTCCAGGAACCTCGCCGCGTCCGCTTCGCCGGCGGCCACCTGCCATTGCAGGGCGTTCTGCTCCACGGTCACGTTGCCGTCCAGGCCGCTGGTGAGCACGTTGGCCATCCTCTGGCCTTCCACCGGCCCGAGCAGTTGCTCCAACCGCTGCTGAAGCTCCGCACGCGCGATGCCGCCGAAGTAGCCGGGCTTGAGCGACTCGTCGCCGAACTCGTCCATCACCCTCGCGATCCGGTCATGCAGTTCACGCACCAGGCCGTCGGCGTCCAGAAAGGAGAGGTCCTGCCGGCGCTTCTCCTCAACGTAGTCCAGGTACGGCGGCAGCGCCGCGTCCTCGAAGTGCCGCACCGCGTTGCGCCGGGCCCGCGCCGTCAGGGACCGCGAACGGAACATGCCCCAGAGCGTGCCCGGCAGGCGCAGGAGGAACTTCTGGTCGGCGCGCGCGGCGTCGAACTGCGTGGGCGCCGACTCCACCAGGCTGGGGTCCTTCAACAGGTCGTCGGGGTCGTAGCGCACGGGCAGGCCGGCCCAGAACTGCTCGGCCGCCCGCTCCGGATCGGTGTAGATCCGCCCGCAGATCAGCTCCAGGAAGCCCTCCTCGCGCACGCGGCGGCTAAGCCGGTACCCGAGGTCCTGGTACATCCGCCCGTAGCCGCCGTCGCCGCGCATGAAGCCGCGCACGATGTCCCACGTGAGCGGCCGGGGCGCGGACAGCGTCTCGGACAGGTTGTGGACGATCCAGACGCGGTGGCCGCCGTCCAGGCTCGCGCGCAGCCGCTCGATCTCCTCCAGGCGTCCGCGCTCCACGTCGCGCGCGACGTCCAGCCCGCGCACGGGGCGCGCCTGCAGCAGCGCGAACCCGCCCTCGTCGATCCCCCATTCGAGGTCCACCGGGTGGCCGAAGTAGTCCTCGACCCTCCGGGCGATCGCCGCCAGCTCGGCAAGCTGCGGGTCGGTGAGCGAGGCCCCGTCGGCACGCGCGCACGGGTCTTCGCCCTGGAAGGACAGCCCGAGCATGGCGCTCTGCTTGCGCCCGACGGAACGCTGCTTGATCTCGAAGGTCCCGGCGTCCAGCACGAAGCGGTCCGGTTCGACGTCGCCGCTGACGATGGACTCGCCGAGGCCGTAGGAGCTCTCGATCACCATCTCGCCGGCGTCGGGACGCACCGGGTTGGCCGTGAAGGCGATGCCGGAGACGCGGCTGTCGAACATGGACTGCACGGTGACGGCCGTGCCCTCCAAGTGCTCCAGTCCATGCGCCCTGCGGTAGACGATGGCCTGCTCGTTGTGCCAGGAGTCGAAGACCGCCTCGATGCACTCGCGCAGTGCGTCCCAGGGCGTGCGGGGAAACGCCCGGCCCGTGCGCTCCTCGTAGAGGGCCGTCCATGCCTCGGCGCGACGGCGGTCGTCGGTGTCGCCGGCCGCCGCGAAGTCGTCCGGGGGGATGTCGGCCACCGTGGCGGCGAACTGGCGCACGAAGCCGGCGTAGACCTGCCAGAAGCGGTCGGCATCCGGCACCTGGTCGGCCAGCCCGCGATGCAGGCCGCAGTTCAGGATCGTGTCCATCATGCCGGGCATCGACTGCGCGGCGCCCGAGCGCACCGAGACGAGCAGCGGCCGCGCGCCGGCGCCGAAGGGCCGGCCCACCGTGTCCTGGAGTCGCTCCAGGTACTGGCGCACGCCCTCCTCGAGCCCCTCCGGCCAGCGCCGTTCATTCTGGTGGAAGTGCCGGCAGCAGGCGACGCTGATGGTGAACCCGGGGGGCACCGGCAGGCCGGCGGCGCTCATGGCCGCCAGGCTGGCGCCCTTGCCGCCCAGCAGGTCCTTGCGCGAGGGGTCGCCCTCGGCCTCACCGCGGCCGAAGAAGTAGATCATCCTGTCTTGCGTCCCGGTCACTCTTGCGCCTCAGGTTTCAGGCAGACGAGCCCGCGCCGCAGCGTCGGGAACAGCACGTGCGACTCGATCACCACGGCGGGGGCCAGCACGTCGCCCATCCACCGCGTCAATGACCAGCGTTCGCTGCCGGCCTGCGGGGCGTTCAGATTCCAGCGCCGCAGGTCGTCCGCGGTGAAATACAGCAGTTCGTCATGCGTCAGCACGGGCGGCAGCCCGGCCAGTGCGCCCTCGACGCCCGCCAACACCTCGCCCTGGTACGGATCCACCAGATGGATGCGGCCGTCGTCGGTCACGCACGCCAGCCGGACGTCGTTGAACGCCAGCCGGGCGGAGACCGCGCCGCACGGCACCCGCAGCGCCTGCGAGTCGCCCGTCGGATCCAGGCCGGCCAGACCGTCCTCGAGCCCGACCCAGACCCGTCCGGCCGCGAAGACCGGCCCGGTGCGGGGCGGAGTCTCCAACGACTGCGTCCAGAGCCGTTCGCCGCTCAGGGCATCCAGCGCCAGGACGCTGCCCGGCGCCGATGCCGCCACGAACAGGAGGTCGTCGAGCAGGAACGGCAGGCCGACGACAGGGCCCGCGCGGACGCTCCAGAGCCCCGGCGGCGTGCCGTCCGAGGAGATCGACAGGCAGGAGAGGCCCTCGGCGACGTCCGCGATGAAAAGCCGGTCCGGTGTGATGAAGAAACGGCCGGACGCGTCGCCGCTGACGGGCCGCGCCCAGAGTTCGGTCCCCGTCTCAGCGTTCAGGCAGTGGAGCGCGCGCCCCTGGTCGCCGGGCTCGCCGTCGACGAAGAACACCCGATCGGCCGTCGCGGCGGCCGAGACGACAACGGCGTTGGCCGCCGGCGCGAACCACGCGCGCGTGGGGCGGCCGCCGGGGTCCTCCCCGTAGTCGAACCGGGCCAGGCCGTGCTGCCCGCCGTCGGTCAGGCCCACGTAGCAGGCGCCCGGCAGCCCGGCCACCGGCGTGCGGCTCTCCAGGGACCGCGCCACCTCGCCGTCCTCGCCCACGTAGCCGGTCCAGGCAAAGGCCCCGGCGGCCGTGATGACGCTGTCGTCGGTCCAGCCCGAACGGCCCGGCCCGCCCAGTTCGCCCGCCCAGATGGGCGGCTTGACCTCGGCGCCCGGACGGCCGACGCACATCAGCCCGTTGTTGGTCGTCCCGACGTAGACGTGGCCGCGCGCCAGCACGGGCGAGCTGCTGGACGGCGAGCCGAGCGAGACCTTCCAGACGGACGTCATCCGCTCCCGGTCCAGCCCGTACAGGACGCCGGCCTCGGTGACGGCGTAGAGGAGCTTGCGCCCGACGGCGACCGAGCCGGTGATGGGGGAATGCGCGTCGAACGGCCGCCCCACCGCCCCGCCCGTGGCGGCATCCACGCAGTAGGCGTGGCCGTCGCGCGAGCCGAAGTAGAGCCGGCCGTCGGCCTCGGCGATCGTGCCCAGGACGGTCCGCTCCGTGTCGAACGGCCATTCCACCTCCTGTGTGGCCAGGTCGATGCACCAGACCTGCCCGCCCTTGCGGATGTGTGCCACGGCGGCGTCGGCCTCCTCGGGCGAGGCGCCCTGGCGGATGAGCGCGGCGCGCCGGATCTCCCGCACGGCCTCGGCCGTGTTGATGAAGTCCCCGTGCCCCATGCCGACGAACAGCTTCCCGCCGGCGACCGTCGGACTGGAGAAGACCGGACACGGCGTCTCGACCCGCCACAGCTCCCGGCCCGTGTCGGCGTCGACGCAGACGACGGCCTGCCCGCCGATGCCGAGCCCGAAGTAGACCCGGCCGTCTTCGTAGACGGGTGAGGTCTCACAATCGGGGTAATCCTCGCCCTTCAGGTGCCAGAGCACGACGCCCTCGCCGGACCCGTCGCCCTCCAGGTCGAAGCAGTACAGCCCGTCGTCGCCCGCGCCGATGAACACCTTGCCGTCGGCGATGCAGGGCGAGGACTCGACGTGGCTGGCCGTGCGGTAGCTCCACAGCTTGACGGCCCGTCCGCGCGCATTGCTCTGGTCCAGGTCCAGGCAGAAGACGCGGGCGTCGCTGGTGAGGTGGAGGCCCTCCCCCACGACGAGGTACCGGCCCAGGACGGCCGGCGAGCTGAACGTCGCGCGGTAGCCCTCGGCCGTGAACTCCCAGGCCAGTTCGCCCGTCTCGGCGTCCAGGCAGTTGATCGCACCCTCGGTCGCGAAGACCCCGGGCCGGGCGCTGGTCGCGTAGACGCGGTTGCCGACGACCGTCGGGGAGGAGTAGTAGGACTTGACGTCGCCCCGGAAGAACCGCCAGACCACGTTGCCGTGGGCGGGATCCTCGGCCTCGCCGAGCACGGCGCCGCGGCGCTGCGCGCCCCCCCGCCACATGGGCCAGTCGGCACCGGACACGGCGGCCCCCACGTCGGCCGCTGCGCCCGGGAAGACGTCCCCCCAGAAGTACACCAGCCCCCAGATGCCCAGCCCGATGCCCAGGCAGGCGAACTTCTGCGCCCAGAGCAACTGGAGGAACCGCTTGATGGCCGACGGCCGCAGCAGCGCCAGCAGCGTCGTGCCCAGCGCCACCAGGATGCCGGGCAGGATCGCCATGAGCGCCTGCAGAGGCCCGACCAGAACCGGCACCACGCCCAACGGCAGCAGGCCGTCCAGACCCATCGCACCCGTCAGCACCACGTACCCTCCGGCAGGCGTCAGTCGTCCACTCCCAGCAGCACGTGCTGCGGCTCCTCGCCCGGGATCACTTCCACCGTCATGCTGCGCCCGGCGCCGTCCGGCGCGCGCCACTCCAGGAGCACGTCGCCGGCCTCTGCCTCGGGCACGCCCCAGAGCGCCGGGGCGGCGCCCTGGCGCAGCACGTGCGTGCCCAGCACTCGGGGCGGTTCGCCCACCGTCGCCGTCACGCTCAGAGGCCCGGCGTGGGCGGCCTTCGGGGACAGGCCCGCCGTCACGGCCATGGCGAAGTCCAGGTCCACGCGGCGCGGGAACATCCACAGGTCGCCGCCGGTCAACGCCAGGACCATGTCCAGCGCCCCGTCGCCGTTGAAGTCGCCCAGGCATCCCGCCTGCTGCCCGCCGGCGGCGGCCGGCAGCAGATTCTGGACGTCCAGGTCCAGGTCGCGGGCATGGCCGAAGCTGCGGTAGCCGCGGTTGAAGAAGAGCTGCGGCGCCATCTGCGCCCCATAGAGCACCAGCAGGTCCAGCCGCCCGTCGTTGTTGACGTCGCCCGTCTGGGCGTAGGTCGCGCCGGGCTTGGCGATGTACTCCACCTCGCCGGACTGGTGCAGCAGGTCCACGAACCGGCCGGCGCCCAGGTTGTGGAAGAGCCGGTTGCGCCGGTCGCCCGGCACGAAGACGTCGGGCAGGCCGTCGGCGTCGTAGTCGCCGATGCACGCCCCGTGCCGGCCCTCCCCGACGACCACCCCGGCGGCCTCCGGCGCGCCGAAGACCGGGCCGCCCGTCCCCTTGTAGAACAGGCTGCCGCCCTCGAAAAGCTGGAGAACGTCGGGCCGGGCGTCGCCGTCGAAGTCGGCCGTCAGGCAGGCGCCCGGGGCACCCAGCCCGTCGCCGGGCCAGTCGCCCTCGGCCAGCGGCGCCGAGGCGACGCCGCCGGCAACGTCCACCGTCAGCAGGCGGGGCATCCCGGAGACCGCCGCGACGACCCGCGGGCCGTCGGCGGTTCCCACCACGTCCAGGCTCAGGCAGTCGGCCAGCGCGTCGGCGCCTTCCAGCGCCTTCCGGCTGAAGACCCCGTCCCCGCCCTGCACGTGCAGGCTCAGAGTCCCGCCGCTCCAGCTGAGCAGGTCCACGATCCCGTCGCCGGTCAGATCGGCCCAGACGTGCTGCCGGGACGCGCCGGCCAGCCCTCGGGCGGCCGTGACGTCCTCCATCGCCGCGCCGCCGAAGCGGTAGAGGCGGTCGCCTTCGTCGGACGCCAGGAACAGCTCGGTGCCACCCGCCGCTCCGGTCGTGTTCACCGCTTCCAGGGCGTGAACGGCCCCGGCGACCCGGCCGAACCTCGTCTCGGGCTGCCAGACGGCGCCGGCCGTGACGGGCACGGCCGCGTTGTCGTTCTCAAGGATGTAGCGGACGCAGCGCAGGAGCATGTCGGTCGATCCGGCCCAGCAGCCGAGCAGCCGGGCGTCGATCCGCTCCATGTCCCACGATCCCTCCCACTCGGCCAGGACGACCCACTTGCCGGCCACGTGCAGGTATCCGAGCCGCTCGCCGCCTCCGCCGCCTTCGGTGATGAACGCGCCGATGAACAGCAGCGCCTCGCGCTGCCCGCCGGCGATCCAGCCCATCACCTCCCGGCTCGGAGCGGCCAGCGCCTCGCCCATGGCCATGAACTCCACCGTGACGGAATCGCCCTCGTAATCGCCCTTGACGACCTCCTTGACCTGCGCGAGGCCGGTGCCCTCCTCGTTCGCGTCGGCAAACTCGACCCGGAGGACCACGTCCGACTGCTCCACCAGGTCCACCGGCGTGAACGTCGGGTCGATGAAGCCCCGGGCGGTCGTCGCCGAGGCCGTCAGGAGCGCGAGAATCGCAACAAACCCCATCGTCCTTTTCACTGCCTGTCCTCCCAAATACCCCGCTGACTGCACGTCTCTGCACAATGTAGGGACAACACGAGGCCGGGTGCCGCAGCCGCCTGCTCACACAGAACGACGGTGCCGGCACGTCCCCTGCGGGGAGGTTCCCGGGCTCTGCGCCGGTCGGAAGCCTCACGACTGTGGCAAACACAATTGTGCCCCAGCAGAGGCGCCGTGTCAAGCTCGCCCGACGCCCGCCCGCCGCGCCGCGTCCGTGTTCCGTCCGTGTTCCTCTGTGCCCGTCCGTGTTCGTCCGCGCCGGCCCGCGCCGGCCCGTGTCCGTCCGTGCCGGCCCGTGCAGGTCCGTGTTGGGTCCGTGTCCGTCCGTGTCCGTCCGTGTTCGTCCGTGTCCGTCCGTGTCCGTCCGTGTTCGTCCGTGCCGGTCCGTGTCCCCCGGCTGCCCCCTTGCATCCCCGGGGGGGCATGGTGTAGATTCGCCTGCAGACGAGGGGGAATCGTCGGCCCTCGCGCCGCCTGCCGTCCGTCACGAGGTCGAGTCCGAACCATGTCCGGCGCCACAGTCCAGGACGGCTTGGGCTTCCACGTCGAGGTCACCGGCCCGGAGCAGGAGGGCTACCTCTACGAGGTGGGACCGAACGGGCTGCTGGTGGGCCGGTCCTCCGCGTGCGACGTGGTGTTTGAGGGCCGCGAGGTCTCCCGGCGCCACGCCTACTTCTACCTCGCCGGCGACGCCTGCTGCATCAAGGACCTGACCTCGAAGAACGGCACGTTCGTCAACGGCCAGCGGACCCGGCAGGCGCAGTTGCGCGACGGCGACGTGGCCACCCTGGGCGGCAACCGGCTCATCGTGCGCCTCCAGCCGTCGTCCGCGTCCCCGCGCTCATCCCCCCGGTCCGGCTCCCGTCAGCCTCCGCCCCTCGAGCAGGGCCAGCAACTGGCCCTGGCGGCCCTGGTCACCGGCGCTCTGGCCTACCTGCACTGGGCATTCGGCCTCGGCGGGGCCGTGCTGGCCCTCGTCAGCCTCTGGGAGGCGCGCGGCCGGCCCGCCCGCGGCGCCCGGGCCCTGGCCGTCGGCGCGCTGGCGCTCGGCCTGTGCGGAGGCGTCGTGAACGCCTGGTTCGCCGAGGTCGCCCCCCGCGTCCGGTCCCGGCTGGAGGAGGAGGCCCGGATCGAGTGCGGACGCCGGCTGGCGGCGATCGCCGAGACCGTCTCGGCCTATCGGGACGCCCACGCGGGCGCCCTTCCGGAGCGCCTCGAGGTGCTGGTGGACCGGGGCCTGCTGCGGCCGGCGGACCTGGAGTGCCCCGGGCGGCGCCTCAGCGGCCGCGGGCCGGCGCGCTACGTGTTCCTGACGCCGAAGGACGGCCACCTGGCCCGGGCCGGCGACGTGATCCTGGCCGACGGCGACCTGTCCTACCACCAGGGCCGCGGCGGCTGGATCGTGCGGGGGGACGGCCGGCTCGAATGGCTGGAGAGCGACCTGTTCGCGGACGTCCTGGCGCGTGCCTTCGCGGCCCGCCGGGGGCCGCCCGCCGATCCGGAGGCCCCGGAACCATGACGCGGGGCGGCGGGTCGATCAGCCTGCGTCTGTCCGTGGGCTTCGTGCTCGTGCTGGCCGTCTTCGGCGTCGCGCTGCTGGTGACCCTGTACAACTTTGAGAAGGTGACCGGCACGAGCGAGCAGATCCGCATCCGGCAGAAGGTCCGCCGCCAGGTCACCGAGATCGGCAAACTCGCCCAGGAACTCCTGGCGCGCCAGCAGGAGTTCCTGGAGACGCCGGACATGCGCTGGGAGAAGGTGACCGAGTACCGCGAGGTCTGCCGCCAGATCGAGGACGGACTGCGTTCGATGACCTCCCGGTCGCAGGACGAACCGGAGCACGGCTACATCGTCGAACTCCAGCGGGCGGCCGACCGCCTGCAGGCCGTCTTCCTGGATCGGATCGTCGTCGGCAAGCTGCGCACCTCCCTGGGCGCCATGCCCGACGGCGCCCTCGACCAGGCCCAGGCCGAGACGCTCGAAATACTCGCCGGCGTCGCCGACCTGAACGAACGCCTGGCGCAGGCCTTCGAGATCCGCACGCTCGACGCCGAATCGCAGGCCCGCATGGCCTGGAACATCAGCCTGAGCATCACCAAGACCATCTTCCCCATCGCGCTCGTGATGAGCCTGCTGATCATCTACTACACCCATCGCTCGATCGTGCGGCCCGTCGGCGCCCTGCTGGACGGCACCCGGGCACTCGCCGACGGCAACCTGCACACGCGCATCGAGCTGACCGGCTCGGGCGAGTTCCTGGCCCTGGCCGAGAGCTTCAACCGGATGGCCCGCGCCCTCGAGACCAACCAGAAGGAACTGCTCGATGCCGAAAGGCTCGCCGGCGTCGGCCGCCTCGCCGCCGGCATCGCCCACGAGATCAACAACCCGATCGCCGTGATCCTGGGCTACACCAAGATGCTGATGGCCGCCCTCCCCGACGGCACCCCGGAGAAGGAACAGGTCCAGGCGGTGGACGAAGAAGCGCGCCAGTGCAAGAACATCGTCGACGGCCTGCTGGACCTCTCCCGGCCGTCCGATCCCTCCCGCGGCGAAGTCGTCTGCCCCAACGACGTCGTCGCAGAGGTGCTCAACCTGGTCCAGGCCCTCCAACTGACCGAAACCGTGCACGTCGAGGACAGCGTGCTGGACCGCGACCTGCCGCTGACGATCGGACGCGGCCGCCTGCGCCAGCTCCTGCTGAACATCGTCCGCAACGGACTCGAGGTCCTCCAGGGCCGGCCCGACGCCCGCATGAAGATCGAAGGCTACGTGCGCCCCCGCTCCAAGGTCCGCGCCGAACGCCTCAAAGACGCCTCCCCCGACGCCTCCTCGTTCCTGATCCTCATCATCGCCGACAACGGCCCCGGCATCGCCCCGACGGACCTGGACCGCATCTTCGAGCCGTTCTTCACCACCAAGGCCGACGGCATGGGGCTGGGCCTGGCCATCGCCGCGAGCATCGTGCGGTCGCACGGCGGGTTCATCGACGCGCAGTCGCGTCTCGGCGACGGAACGACCTTGGCCCTCGGCCTGCCCGTGCTGGAGGCCGCACCCGGCCCGAGGCTATAGCCGCCCGCACTCGCCCAGGACCGCCGCCAGGGCCTCCGCCCGGATCGCCCCCTCGCGGAGCACCTCCAACCCCCCCGCCGCGATGCGCACAACCGTGGACGGGAGCCCGATGCGCGCCGCACCGCCGTCCAGCACGGCCCCGATCCGGCCGTCGAACTCCGCCAGCAGGTCCTCGGCGTTCCGGGCCGGCGGCGCCCCCGGCGCGTTCGCGCTCGGGGCCGCCACCGGCACGCCCACCAGCGCCAGCATCTCCCGCGTGACCCTGCAGTCCGGGCACCGCAGGCCGATCGTCCCCGATCCCCCGCGCCCCGGCACCACGATCGTGAGCGCCCCCGGCCAGAACGCCTTCACCAGCGCGTCGGCCCCCTCGTCGAACCGCCCCCAGGCCCGCGCGGCGGCCGCATCCGGCACCAGGCACGCGAACTCCTTGCCCTCCGGCCGCCGCTTCAGCCGCGCCAGCTCCGCCACGGCCGCGGCGTCGTCCGCCCGCACGCCCAGCCCGTAGACGGTGTCCGTGGGGAACGCAACGATCGCGCCCTCACGCAGCAGTTGCGCGGCGCGCCGAATACCCTCCCGGTCCTCAGCATCCAGGCGTTCCGTCTTCACGGCCACACGGGCGTCCTCATTGCAGGCGAGCGGGCTTTGGTATACGCTAAGCGGGAGGGACGCCGGCATGCAAGCGGCGGCCGGCGCAGGATGTCCGAAACGAGGCGGCGCCCCCCCCCGGAGCGGAGTCGACGATGGTGCGGAACTGGAAGGACCGCTGCGCCCTGGTCGCCGGAGCGGCGGCGCTGGGCGCCGTGGCCGTCCTGGCCGTGCGGCCGCACGCCCAGGGGGCCGGCGAGCCGCGCGAGGTCCGGGCGGCGGCCGCCGCCGACGGCTTCTATCCCGGCTCGCCCGACCGGCTGCGGCGCACGGTCGAGACGATGCTCCGCGACACACCGCCCGAGACGCCCGAGAACGTCCGCGCCCTGGAACCCAGGGCCCTGCTCGTGCCCCACGCCGGCTACCGCTACAGCGGCGCCACGGCCGCCCGCGCCTACCGGCTCCTGCAGGGCCGCGAACGGCCGGACCGCGTCATCCTGCTGGGCCCCCCGCACACCGAGCGCCTGGAGGTCCCGTGCAGCATCGCCGGCTTCGAGGCCTACGAGACGCCGCTCGGCCGCGTGCCCTTGGACGCCGCAGCGCGCCGGGCGCTGACCGCGCACGAGGTCTTCGGCACCACCCGCCGCCCGCACCTGCGCGAGCATGCCCTGGAGGTGCAACTGCCCTTCCTGCAGGTCCTCTGGCCCGAGCCGCCGCCGATCGTGCCCATCCTGGTCGGCCGGCTCGGCCCCGCCCAGAGCCGGGCGGCCGCCGCCGCGCTGGCGCAGATCATCACCGAACGCACCCTGATCGTCGTCAGCACCGATTTCACACACTACGGCGCACGGTTCGGCTTCGCCCCCTTCGGCACGCGCCCGGACGAGGCGCGCAAGGAACAGATCCGCGAGCTGGACATGGGCGCCGTCGGCCGGGCCCGGGCGCTGGACGCCGCAGGATTCCTCGACTACACCGCCGCCGAGGCCCCCACCGTCTGCGGAAGCGACGCCGTCGGCGTGCTCCTGAACCTGTTCGCGCGGTGCGAGGGATGCCGGCCCGTCTTCCTGCAATGGGCGAACTCCGGCGACGTGACGGGCGGCTACAACGACTGCGTCAGCTACGTCGCCATGGCGTTCTACGCGCCGCCCGGGCCGCTGCGGCTCGTCCCCGACGCCCCCCCGCCGGGCCAGGAGCCGGCCCCGCTGGCCGACGACGACCGCCGCGCCCTCCTGCACCTGGCCCGCACGGCGATCGACCAGGCCGTGCGCGAGCGGCGTCTGCGCCCGCCCGAACCGGCAGCCCCCTCCGAGGCGCTGCGCCGCCCGGGCGCCGCCTTCGTCACGCTCACGCGGGACGGGCAACTGCGCGGCTGCATCGGCCACGTCGAGGCGGATGGCCCCCTGTGCGACTGCGTGGCCCGGATGGCCGTCCTGGCCGCCCTCCGCGACCCGCGCTTCCGCCCGGTCGCCCCCGACGAACTCGACGAACTGCGGATCGAGATCAGCGTGCTGACGCCGCTGACGCGCCTCCGGGACGTCGCCGACCTCCGCGTCGGGCGGGACGGCCTGGTCGTGGAGCGGAGGCCGGCACGCGGGCTGCTGCTGCCCCAGGTCGCCTCCGAGCACGGCTGGGACGCCCGGGAGTTCCTCCGCCAGACCTGCGCCAAGGCGGGCCTGCCCGAGGACGCGTGGCAGGACGCCGACGTGACCATCTACCGTTTTCAGGCCGAGGTCTTCAGCGAGGACCAGTTCGAACCCTGACACAAAGAAGGACAGGAACGCCGCCATGAACGATCCGATTCGAGTCACCGTCTGGAACGAGGCCCGCCACGAGAAGACCAGCGAGGCCGTGCGCACGGTCTATCCGGATGGCATCCACGCCGCCATCGCCGAGTTCCTCAACGCCGCCCCGGGCATCGAGGCCCGCACCGCCACGCTCGACGAGCCCGAGCACGGCCTCACCGACGACGTCCTGGCGAAGACCGACGTGCTCACCTGGTGGGCGCACATGGCCCACGGAGAGGTCTCCGACGCCGTCGTCGAACGCGTCCGCCGGCGCGTGCTGGACGGCATGGGCCTGCTCTGCCTCCACTCGGCACACTTCTCGAAGATCTTCATACGCATGATGGGCACCACGTGCTCGCTGAAATGGCGCGAGGCGGGCGAGAAGGAACGCCTCTGGGTCGTGCAGCCGGGGCACCCCATCGCGGCCGGCCTGGGCGAATACATCGAGCTGCCCCACACGGAGATGTACGGCGAGTTGTTCGACGTCCCCCCGCCGGACGACCTGGTGATGGTCAGTTGGTTCGCCGGCGGCGAGGTCTTCCGCAGTTGCTGCTGCTGGCACCGCGGCGCCGGCAAGGTGGTCTACTTCCGCCCCGGACACGAGACGTTCCCGATCTTCCGGAACGCCGCCATCCAGCAGGTCATCACCAACGCCGTGCGCTGGCTCGCCCCGTCCGGATGCCGCGTCACGCCGCGCGTCGTCAACGTCAAGGAACCGATCGAGCCGCTGGGCCGCTGAGCGGCGCCCGCACAGGAACTCGCCCCGAAGGAGGCCCGCCATGGCCGATGAGTTCGCAAGCAGCCGATATGACCGTATGTCCTTCCGCCGTTGCGGCCGCTCCGGCCTGAGGCTCCCCGCCATCTCGCTGGGCTGCTGGCACAACTTCGGCGACGTCGACGACCAGGGCGAGGCGCGCGCAATGCTCCACCGCGCCTTCGACCTGGGCATCACCCACTTCGACCTGGCCAACAACTACGGCCCGCCGCCCGGCTCGGCCGAACGCAACGTGGGCCGCATCCTCCGCCAGGACTTCGCCGCCCACCGCGACGAACTGATCATCTCCACCAAGGCCGGCTACCTCATGTGGCCGGGGCCGTACGGCGACTGGGGCTCGCGCAAGTACCTCCTGGCCAGCCTCGACCAGTCGCTCAAGCGCCTGCAGCTCGACTACGTCGACATCTTCTACTCCCACCGGCCCGACCCGGCCACCCCCATCGAGGAGACCATGGGGGCGCTCGAACAGGCCGTCCGACAGGGCAAGGCCCTTTACGCGGGCATCAGCTCCTACCGGGGCGCCGCCACCGCCCACGCCCACCGCATCCTCGCCGACGCGGGCGTGGCGCTCACCATCCACCAGCCCAGCTACTCCATGATGAACCGCTGGGTCGAGACCGACCTGCTGGACACCACGGGCGCGCTCGGCATCGGCGTCATCGCCTTCTGCCCGCTCGCCCAGGGCGTCCTGACGAGCAGGTACCTCAACGGCATCCCCGCCGACTCGCGCGCCGGCAAGCCCACCGGCATGCTCAAGCCCGAAAGCCTCACCGAGGAGAAGCTCTCGCGAGTGCGCGGCCTGAACGTCCTGGCCGAGCAGCGCGGCCAGACCCTGGCGCAGATGGCCCTGGCCTGGGTGCTGCGCGACGCGCGCGTGACGAGCGCCCTCGTCGGCGCCAGCCGCGTGAGCCAGATCGAGGAGAACGTGAAGGCCCTGGAAGGCCCGGCCTTGAGCCCGAAAGAGCTGGAGACCATCGAGTCCATCCTGGCCTGATCGTCATCCGAACCGAGGACCGGCTCTGCAATCGCACAACCGTAGCGCCGGCGTCTCGCCGGCTGTGGGGTGGGCATCTTGCCCACCCCACG
>JAAYEJ010000081.1 GCA_012728835.1 Candidatus Brocadiaceae bacterium
CGCGTTGGCCCGCCGACGCGTTGGCCCGCCGACGCGTTGGCCCGCCGACAGGGCACGGATGCACGGCAGCCGGGCCGTTGTTGCCTCGGGCGTGGGGCCTCCCTTGTAGCGGAGGCCCCACGCAGAATCAAGCGGCCGCCGCATCGACGTCCTGCGGGTCCGCGCTCACTCCTCGGGCGGAGCCAGGCTGATCTCCAGCGACCCGGTCACCGACTGCTCGCCCTTCCCGTAGGTGGCCGTGACGCTGCACGTCTGCCCCCAGGGCACGGGGCTCGTCGTCAGCCGGCCCGTCTTCTTCTGGATGCTGGCATACTCCTTGGGGTCCGTGCGCCACTGGACCTCGTAGGTGACGTCCCGGTCCGGGCCGAAGTTGTAGTGCGCCGTGCACGCGTACTGCGGCGCGTCCGTCCCGGCCTCCAGGATGAACGGCCCTATGACGGACAGCGAATCGACGCCGGCGATGGCGAACGGCTCCTCGCTCTCGGCCCAGACCGCGCCGCCCAGGGCGCTGACGCGGATCGTGTAGTCATCGCCGTCCGGGTAGGGCGGTGTGTTCTTGATGGCCTTGCCCACGGTCCACTTCAGGCGGTTCTTCTTGGTGCCCTTGGAGCCGGAGAGCGTCCAGGTCTGCGTCCCGCCCTTGACCAGTTCCACCACCATCGGGTTGCCCCTGGGGAGGTTGACGACGTCCCACAAGACCTCGACCTTCGCGCCGCGCTCGATGACGATGCCGGGGCCGTTCGGGTAGTTGACCGCCATCTCGATCGGGCCGTAGTTGGCCGTCAGCGTCGTGTCGGACTGGATGCGCACCCGCTGCTTGAGGGACGTCCCCTTCAGCTTGGGCAGACCGGTCCACTCCACGAAGCCGTAGACGGCTTGGTCGGCGTGGACGATCGGGGGGGCCGTCAGCGTCACCCGCGTGTGGTCGGGCACGTCGCTGGAGTAGTCCGTCAGGCCGGCCGGGACGCCGGCGATCGGCACACCGGCCATCGGGCTGCTGCGCACGTTCAGAGCCCATGTCACCGGCGCATAGACGGCCTCGGCCTCCCGGGGGCCATCCATGTCGAAGGCAAGGGCGGCCTGGCCCGCCGGCTGCGGGACGCCCCCGAGCACCCAGTGCTGGAAGGTGTGCTGCGCCTTCTTGACCGTCACCAGGGCCGGGGCGGACAACGTGACGGCCGTTTCCTTGCGAACCGGCGCGATGTAGTTCGTCTGGCCCGGCGCGCTGCCGCCGATGGCGATGCCCGTGACCGGGCGGGAGCTGACCGTCAGCATGTACGCGGCATCGGCAGCGGTCTGGATCTTCACTTTCCTGGGCTTCGACCATCCGGTATCGAAGAGGCCGAGGGGGCATCTCTCCCGCGCCCGCACCTCGAAGGTCCCCGGGCGGTCGTAGGCGTGCGACTGGCGGTCCTTGCTCCTCCAACTGCCCCGCGTGCCGTCGCCCCAGTCGAACTGGTACTCGTGCGCCTCCAGCGGGTCGTACCCCTTGGCCTTGAAGGTCAGCTTCTCGCCGACGAATCCCTCCGACGGGCCGGACGGAGCGCCCGCCCCCGGCAGTGTGTAGCCCAGCGGGCTGATCTCGTAGACAACCGGCGGGACCGCCTGATCGCCGGAGGCGAGACTGCGCAGGACCGGGGGATTCCAGCCCATCGCGGACCCGGACGAAAGAAGGGCGCCAACAACCACAAGACCTGCCAGGAATGTGGACTTCCTCATCGCCGCTCACCACCTTCCGGCTTGCCGGGCTCTCGGCCCGGACCAGCAAAACCACCTCTCCGGTGCCGGCGCGTGGCCGGCCCCGGCGGTCACCGACAATCGTGCTTCCACCTCAGCCCAACATGATAGGCCGCCGAGGGGCAGGGACGCAAGCGCGGTCTCCGGCACCGACGGGCGCCCGGACCGCCCGGCTCCCTCACGCCTCCTGTCGTCATTATACCCGTTCGGCGCCCGCGCCCTGTCCGAACAGGACGTTATTGTCCGCCGAAAGGAGATTTTTGCGTACACGGGCTGGGACTTTACGGACTCTGCGGACTCTGCGGTCAGCGCATGTCGCGAGCGGAGGGGTAGGTTCGGGGAGACGGGCGAAAGCCGCGCGCGAGCGCCTGCAGATCCGCGTCGGCCCCGACGACGACCACTCGGGGGCCCCCCTCGGTGCCCAGGAGGGCCAGCGACCCGCCCTGCCGCTCCGGCCACTGGGCGCGCAGCGCCTCGGGCCACTCCTCGACCGTTTCGGCACCGCCCACGACCCAGACGAGCAGGGGCGCGTCGGGCTCCGGTTCGGGCATCGTGCGCCGCACGGGCACGGCGCGGCCGCCCGCCTGCTGCACAAGCGCCTGGAGTTCCAGGCCCCGCTTCCAGACCTCCTCGCCGTCCGGGGCGACGATCACCCAGCGCACGCGATCGTCGGTCACCAGTGGGATGCCGTCCCAGTAGATCTGGCCGTCCCCGGGGCGCGGCCTCGCCGTGGCGGGAAGCCGGCCGGCCAGCTCCAGGTTGGCCCGATGCACACGCTCGAACGTGCCCAGGCGCACGGCCTGTCCGGCGCCGTCGTGCGCCGCCCGCAGCACGGTGCGGAAGGGCCGCCGCTGCGGGCCGACCCGCAGGTCGTGCCCTTGCTCCGGGCCGACGGCGCCCTCGGCCAGAGCCACCGCGCGGAGCGCCTCCGGCCCGGCGGCCGCCGAGGCGGCCTCGGCGGCGCGCCGTCGCACGGTGCGCCAGAGGGCCACCTCCTGGCGGGCGTCGCGGACGATGTGCCAGATGGGCGACTGGCGGTCCGCCTCGCGGAACGGCTCCGGGCCGCTGACCGCCGCGCCCGCCATGCCCTGCCAGGCGGCGGCCCAGAAGGCGCTGCGCACCTCCAGCGCGGCGTGGCGCCAGTCCGCCCGGCGCAGGTCCATGTGGAGCCACACGGCATCGTCGGCGCCGATCCGCTCCGACGCCCGCATCAGCGGCACGTCCTGCGGTCCGCAGCCGTCCGAGACGAGCAGGAAGGAAGGGTACTCGGGACCCGGCAGGGCGTCGGGATCGAGCGCATCGGGTCGCTCACAGAGCAGGGCGGGACGGAACCCGGCGAGTGCGGCTGCGCGCGCGGCTCCGCGGGCGGCCCGCCGCACGTCCAGCAGCCACGGCGGACGGGGGTGGGGGAGGGCCAGGCGCACGGGGAATCCCCCGGCCGGCGGCTGTGCGCCCGCCCCGGCGCCCGAGAACGCCAGGAACGCCCAGCCGCGACGCTCGGCCTGCCCGGCAGCCTCCAGGGCCACCCGGCCGGCGGCCCCGGAGGCCATCGGCAGGGTGAACGCCGCGACATCGTAGGCGCGCAGCTTCGCCTGGGCGGTGTTGGACGGGACGGCATCGGGGCCGGGCGGCAGGTACCACACGGGGAAGGCATCGGCATCGTACGGCCCGGCGTCCAGCACCTCCACCAGGACGGGCACACGCAACGCACCGCCCCCGGAAGCAGCCGTCAGGGATGCGCCGTACCGGCCGGCATCGAGGAGGCCGGCGTCGAACGTGAGCGCCACCCAGGCCACCTCGCCCGAGGCCATGGTCAGGTCGCCCGGGGGCACCATCTGGGGCTCGGAGTCCGCGCCATCGACGATGCGCCAGACCGAGACCGCCGCCTGCGGAATGGGCGCGGCGGCGTCGGCGGGCGCCTCGGCCGGCTCCACTGCAATGTGCAGGCGGCCCGTCGGGGCCAGGGCACGCACGCCGAGGAAGACCGTCCGCCGGCCACCCCGGCCCATGGTCAGGGACAGGCGGTCCGGCTGGGCCTCGGCCGGGGGCCCGTCGAACACCCACAGGACGAATCCGCGGCGCTCGGCTTCGGCGTCGAGCGTGATCAGGCTGCCGGGCGCCGGGACGTGTGCGTCGGCGACGGGCACGGCGACCGGCGGCGGCGGGGTGGCCGGCGCCGGCGGCGGCACGCGGGGGCCGCCGCCCAGGGGCACGGCGAACTGCGCCAGCTTCCGCCCGCGCGCGTAGACCTCGTGGACGAGCCAGGCCGCCGCCTCATCCGCATCCCACCGGACAACTCCCCCGACGGCCCGCCCGCCCGGCTGCGGATCGTGCAGCAGCAGCGGGTCCGAGAGGCCGATCTCGCGGTGCTGCGCGTCGTGCGTGCGCGTCGTCACAGAAGCGTCCTTGAGCCCGTCCGTGAACGCCCGCAGCGTGAACTGCGTTTCCGGGGGATCGGCCTGGGCGAAGGGCACGCTGTCGCAGGCGAAGTGCTCGTTCATCTCGGCCAGCGACGCGAACCCGTCCAGTGGCGCCAGCAGCACGCGGACCGACATGCGGCACCCGGGTGGCAGGGGAGGGCAGGACCAGCCGGCCGTGACCATCCCCTCCGGCGTCCGAAGCGGCGGGAGCGGCCGGCAGCCGCCGTCCAGAACCGCCACGCCCAGCGTCCTGCGCACCGCAGGATCGGCGACTCCCATCCATCGGAACGGGCCCGGCCCGTCCGGTCGGGCCAGGAACAGGCCGGCGGCCATGACCTCCGTGCCGGCTCCGCGGTCCATGCAGAACACCTCGCCGCCCGCCGCACCCGGCGAGGGCGTGGCCAGGTTTCGCACGGCCGGGGCCCGGGCGCCCGTCAGCACGTAGGGAGAACGGTTCTCGAACGTCAGGTTCACCAGGACGTTCGGGCTGTCTGCGGAGAACCGGTACTCCTTGACCACGCGCAACGGGCCCGCGTCGCCCTCGAGGCGGACGACCGCGCCGGGCGGCCCGGCGTGCATCTGCGCCACGCGGAAGGGGCAGTCGGCGGTGTGCGTCTCCTCGATCAGCCCGCCGTGCCCGTCCTCGGACAGCCGCGTCCATTCGACACCGTCCAGCTCGAGCGAGACGATGCGGCCGCCGTTGTCCGGCACGATCGTGATCCGGCGTCCGGGGGCGCTCACGAGGATTCCCAACTCGGTGCGTTCGACCGAGAACGAGGCCGAGGCCGCGCCGACGGGACCGGTGGAGGCGGCGGTGCACAGAACGAGCAGCAGGACCACGGTTCGTCGTGGGGCGATCACCGCACGCATAGCCTCCGGGCGACGGGCACGCCCGCACAGCCGGCACCACGCGAACCCGTGGCCCACCATGCTGCAGGGCGGCAGCGACCGGACATCATACCGGCCGCCGGGGGCACGGGCAAGCGGGAAGGCGGAAGGCGCGGCGGCCCGCCCCCCGGCGGCCGAGGGCGTCCGCGCTGCCCGCACCTCAGCGCTCGGCGGCTCTTGACAGGGCGGCTTTTGCTGTTAGTATCATTGGACGATCGGCCAGAGGCGGCGGCCGCATCATGTGAACTTCCTGCACTTTGGGAGGATTATCTATGGCGTGCGAATCCTGCGGCGACAAGGACATGCTCATCGTCGGGACGAAGGTGAAGAATTACATCCGTGCACAGGACGTCATGAGTTCGAACGACGTGCTGACGGCGCTCAACGAGGCCGTGTACGCACTGCTGGACAAGGCCGTGGCGAGGGCGAAGGGGAACGGGCGCAAGACCGTGCAGGGCAAGGACGTGTAGAGGTGAGGTGACCCGGCCGACGGGGGCTTCCCGCACGGGAGGTCCGGAGGCGAAGGGTCAGCGTCGCACAGAGCGCAACGGGCCTTCCGGCGGGCTTGAGCCACCGGAAGGCCCGTTCCATTTCGCGCCCGGCGGCGGTTCAGTCCAGCTCGGTGAAGGCCACGATCGACCCGGCCGTGTCGGCGATGAAGAAGGTCGGGCCCTGTTCGGAGCCGGTGATCCGGCAGTCGGGCGGGAGGGTGTCGGACCAGAGCGGCTCGCCCGTGTCCCGGGAGATGGCGACGACCCGGTCCGGCCCCATGGCAGCGTAGACGGCGTTCCGGCCGACGCTGATCACCTGCGTGACCCCTGCAACCCGCCAGCGCTGCTGACGGTCGCCGGCGGCATCGAGGCAGATCAGGCTGGGGTTGTCGGTCAGCACCAGCAGGTCGGTCCCGACCACCCGCAGGTCCTCCCGGATGGGGCCGTCGAAGATGCGCTGCCAGAGCCATTCGCCGGTGTCCGCATCGAGCGAGTAGAGCAGGCCGCGGTCGTCGCCGACGTAGATTCGATCGGCCACCTGGGCGACGCCCGACGAGAGCCGCACGCCCGTCTTGGGCGACCAGCGCACGCGGTCCCTGTCCTTGAACGTGTCCCAGACCACCACGCCCATGGGCGAGGCGGCCAGCAGGTGTTCGCCGGCGATGGTGGGCCGGCTGAAGATGGGGCCGCGAAGCGAGACGAGCCATTCGGGCATGCGCTCGTCGGGACTCAGCCGGGCGATCTTCCCATCGCCGCCGGCCAGGTACAGGACGCCCTTGTGCGAGACCGGCTGGGCCGTGAGGGGGAAGCCGCACGGGTGCGGCCGGTCGATCGCGCCGGTGGCCAGATCGTAGAGAACGACGCTGTTCTTGACCACGAGGGCCAGGCGGTCGCCGAGAGCCGTGGGCGGCGCGTCCAGCTTGTCGATCATCACGGTGGTGGCCTTCCAGATGCCGGTGTCGGCGTCGAGGCAGTGGATCTCGCCGCCGCCGGCCTCAACGACCACAAGGGGCCCGGTGCTGTAGAGGTCCCGCAGCCGGCGGTTGTCCGTCAACTGGCCGAGTTCCTGCCGCCAGAGGCATTTGAGCCCCTCCTGTTCCAGGTCGAAGACGGCGTTGTGGGGGGCCAGCTTCGAGGGGGCGGGCGCGGGCTTGCGGGCACCGGCCGTCACGCAAGAGACGAGAGCCACGGTCGTCAGAACAGCAAGCAGAGCGAGAAATCGTTGCGAAGCGAATCTCATGACCCGGCCTCCGGTCGCGCGTTGTCGGGAGGATTCCACGAGCACACAGGCGCCGCCCACCGGCGTGCAGCCGGGGCGGCCGCCATCCTGCAGAACTGTAACCCGCGTCCCGGCGGGTGTCAAGGGCAAACATTGCCCTTCCCGGCGTCCTGCGGGCCTCCGGCGGGGTCGGCGGGGTGTGCACGCCGCCGGCAGGGCCGCCGGGCGCCCTGCCGATCGGCGCGGGGCGGGCTGCGGGGTACAGAAGATGGGAGGCCGGGGCGGGCGGGGATGTGTGCACTTGCGGCGACTCCGGGTTTTGCGGCATAATGCGGTTCCTGTGATGGCACGTGGCCGGGGCCGTGCGCGATGGCCGTCTTCCATCAGGATTGTGCAGAAGCGCCTATGACGCGTTCCGAGAAGCCGCGCGAGACCGGACCCGACGGCGAGCGTCCGGCCGAACAGAGAGCCAGGCGTTGCCAGGAGGAGCTTGACTCCCTGAGGGCGAAGTTGCGCCAGTCGGAGGCGCGCGTGGAAGCACTCGAGACGCAGTTGCGCGAGGCGCAGATCAATGCCCCGCCGCCCGGCATCGGGGAGCGGGAGATGCGCCTGCTGGCCGAGCAACTGGAACGCCAGGCGGTGCTGCTGGAGCGCGACGAGCAGGTCGGGCGCGAACTCCAGCGCAACCTGCAACCGGTGGTGGAGGGCGCCTTCGAGGGCCTCCACTTCGCCATCGAGACCCTGCCGGGCGCGCGGGTCGGCGGCGACTTCTACGACATCATCAACCTGTCGGACAACTTCGTGGCCTTCCTGATCGCCGACGTGTCCGGCTACGGCCTGCCCGCCGCCGTCATCATGGCCACCGGCCGCCTGGCCTTCCGCACCGCAGCGGCATCCGAACAGCGGCCGCGCATCATCATGGAGAACGTCAACCGCCAGATGCTCCGCAGCACGCTGGCGGGGCACTACCTGACGGCCTTCCTGGGGGTGCTCGACACCGAACTGCTCACGCTCCAGTATGTGAACGCGTCGCACTGTTCGCCGTTCCTGATTCGGGACGGCGAGGTGACGCCGCTGGACACCGAGGGCCTGTTCGTCGGCATGTTCGAGGACCCGCAGTACGAACAGAAGAGCATGCAACTGGACAAGCATGACCGCCTGTTCCTCTACACGGACGGGCTTCTGCATGCGTTCGACGAGAAGGACCGGCCGCAGTCCCAGAAGCTGCTCTGCGAGTACCTGGAGAAGAACGGCGCCCTGAGCATCGAGGAGCTGATCGGGGGACTGACCGGGCGCCTGGACCATCCGGACGACGACGTGGCGGTCATGGGCGTGGAGCTGCTGCTGGAGAAGGCGCAGCGCAAGACGATCACGATGCCGAGCCTGCCGCGCGAGCTGATCCACGCCGAGACGGCCATCCTGCCGGTCCTGGAGAACCTGGGCTACGGCGAGCGCATCATCTTCGCCGTGAAGCTGGCCCTGGAAGAGGCGGTCATCAACGCGATCAAGCATGGAAACGAGCTGGACGACACCAAGCGCGTGACCGTTTCGTTCAGCGTGGACGAGAACAGAGCCGTCATCTCGGTCGCCGACGAAGGGGAGGGGTTCGATCCGAACGCGTTGCCCGATCCCACGGCCGAGGACTACCTGATGGCCACCTCGGGCCGCGGCGTGGCCCTGATCCGCGCCTACATGGACGAGGTGCGGTTCAACGACAAGGGCACCGAGATCACCATGATCAAGTACGCACCCTGGGTGGCGGGCAAGCACTCTTAGGCATTCAGCGACTCGGGCGGAACGATATGCGCGAAGAATCTGCCGAAAGCGCCAGGATCGAACAGGAGTTGCGCGACGACGTCGTCGTTCTCCACATGTCCGGTCAGATGCGCGAGACCGGCGCCGAAGCGCTCCGGGCGGAGCTCGACCGGCTGGTTGAAGAGGGGCATTACAGGCTGATCTTCGACCTGAGCAACATCTCGTTCATCAGTTCCGTCGGGTTGGGCCAGATGATGCGCGCGTTCCGCGCCACCACCAGCAACGGCGGCTACGTCCGCATCGTCAACCCGCAGCCCCTGGTGGAAGAAGTGTTCCGGTTCACGAAGCTGCACACCCTGATCGGCATCTTCCCGACCGTCGAGGACGCCATCGCCGCCGAATGACGCGCGCCGGCCGCTCACCCCGCCGTGGGCGCGTCCACCCGGTCCGCCGCCTCTGCGCTCGCATCCGCCAGCTCCAGCAGGTTCAGCCGTTCCCGCCGCAGAAACGCCAGCCCGGCGACCGTGATCGGGACCACGTTCACCGCCCAGAGCATCATCGCAAACGCCCCGGCATCCCCCTGGCCCACGCCGAACAGCTCGGTGGCCTTCAGCGTGGCCACGTGGAACGGGCCGATGAAGCCCGGCGCCTGCGGAAGCGCCACGGCCGCCAACACGCAGACCTGAACGACCAGGGCCGCCGCGAAGCCCAGCCGCAGGTCGAACGCGTGGGCCAGCGCATACGTGCTCAGCGGGAACATCATCCAGACGGCCAGCGACAGCACCGCCGCCACCAGAACGCGGCGCGGCCCCCGCAGGAACTCCATCGAGCGCGTCGCCGAACCCGTAAAACCCAGCAGCCGCGAACGCAGGGGCGACGGCACCGGTCGGAGCACGAACCGCGCGGCCCGCATCGACGGCCGGGGGAAGAACGCCAGGAACCCCAGCCCCCCGAGCCCGACCGCCGTCAGGGCGGCGAACCAGATGCCCCTGTCCACCAGCACCGCCACGAAGTCTGCGTTGGACGGCTCCCCGCGCAGCAGCGCCCAGGTCAGCAGCACCAGGCAGCAGACGCCGAACAGGTCGAGGACGCGTTCCAGCCCGACGGCCGTGCCCGCCGCATCGCCGAACGAGACGCCCCCGAGCCGGTGGAGCGCGTAGGGGCGGATCAGCTCGCCGGGCCGCAGGGGCAGCACGCAGCTCGACATGAAGCCGATGCACGTGGCCCCCGCAATGGCTCCCCAGGCGACGTCGCCGACCGGCTGTAGGAGCACCCGCCAGCGCACCACCCGCAGTGCGTACATGACGGCCAGAAGGGCAACCGAGGCCACGACGTACCCGTAGCGCGCCTCCCGGACGGCCGCCCACAGGCCGCCCCAGGCCCCCCACAGCCCCACGATCAGATAGGCGAGGGCCGCCACACTGATCGCCAGGCCGACGGCGAGCCACGCCAGACGGTCTCGCCCTGTCTTCAACGCGGTGTCCCTTTCCCGTCCCGTGGCGCCGGCAGGGCCGCCAGTGTAGCGCAACCGGAACGCACGCTGCAAATCGTGTCCGCACAAGCGCTTCGAGGTGCCTGTGATTGACACCCCGGGGGCTCCCGCTATAATGACCCTGTGGCTTCTCGCGGCAGCACGTCGCTGTGCCGGCCCTGGTTCCCCGCAGATCGGTGATCTGCCTGATGCCTCCGGTGACCTACAGAGACGCTGGGGTGGACATCGCCGAGGGTGACCGGTTCGCCCAGGGCCTGCTGGACCTGATGCAGCGCACGTACAGCGACCGCGTGCTGGCCAACCCGGACGGGTTCGGCGCGCTGTTCTCGCTCGACTACGACACGCGGCTGTTCCGCCAGAACTACCGCCATCCCATTCTCGTCAGCTCGACCGACGGCGTCGGCACGAAGCTGAAGGTCGCGTTCCTGACGGGCCGCCACGGCACGGTGGGCATCGACCTGGTGGCCATGTGCGTCAACGACGTCCTGACTCTCGGGGCCGAACCGCTGTTCTTCCTCGACTACCTGGCCACCGGGAAGCTGGAGCAGGAGGTGCTGCACCAGGTGGTCACCGGCATCGCGGCGGGGTGCCGTGAAGCCGGCTGCTCCCTGCTGGGGGGGGAGACGGCGGAGATGCCGGGCTTCTACCAGCCGGGCGAGTACGACGCGGCCGGGTTCACGGTCGGCGTGGTCGAGAAGCACCGCGTCCTGACCGGCGCGGGCACCGAGCCCGGCGACGTGGTCATCGGGCTGGCCTCCAGCGGGCTGCACTCGAACGGCTACTCGCTGACGCGCCGGCTGGTGTTCGACGAGGCGGGGCTGGGCGTGGACGACAGCCTGGAGCGCTTCGGCATCGACCGCACCGTCGGCGAGGAACTCCTGGAGCCCACGCGCATCTACGTCCGCTCGGTACGGACCGTCCTGCACCACTACAAGGTCAAGCGCGTCGTGCGCGGGATCGCGCACATCACGGGCGGAGGCCTGGTCGAGAACGTGCCGCGCGTGCTCCCCGAGGGCTGCGCCGTGGAGCTGGACCCGTCGGCCTGGCGCCGGCCCCCGATCTTCGACGCGCTGCAGCGGATCGGAAGCGTTCCGCTCGACGAGATGTACCTGACCTACAACATGGGCATCGGGCTGGTGCTCATCGTCTCCCGGTTCTTCGCCGCCAGCGTCCTGGAGCAACTGCAGCGCGCGGGCGAGCGGGCGACCGTCATCGGCCGCGTGGTCGAAGGGGACCGGACCGTGCACATCCTCTGAGGGAGAGGCGCACCGGCCGTCGGGTCCGCAGGTGCGCCTGCTCGCCGCATGAAGGGCGAACGAAACACCGACTGCGACTTTCTGATGGGCGCCTACGGCATCGGGCGGCGGCTCGCCACCCGGGTGGCGGCGCTCCTCTCGAAGCGGATCGACGCGACCCCCACGCTCCTGGCCGCCGCCGCCGACGAACCGGCCGTCGCCCGGCTCCTCCTCTCGCCCGCCCTGCTGGGCGACCTCGAGCAGGTCGCCCAGCCCTGGCTGCAGGAGCAGGGGCGCCGCTGCGGTGTGGCCGAGTGGGAACTCCTGCGCCTGGTCGGCCCGGACCAGGACGGATGGCGCACGCTGGCCCTGGAGGACGACCTGCTGGTGGAGCAGGCGGCGGGGGAGCCCCTGGGGCCCGACGACGTGCAGGACCTGAGCCTCGTGCGGGCCGCGCCGCGAGAGATGAGCGTGCAGGAGAGCCGGGAGCTGTTCGCCCCGGAGGAGGTCGCACGCCTGAAGCTGACGGTCCTGACCAGCCAGAACCCCGACGAGCGCGTCGAATGCCTGCGCAAGCTCGTGTTCGCCCCCATGGACGGCGCCCAGAAGGCCGGGGTGTTCCTCAGCGTGCTGACCGATCGGGAGGCCGAGCCGCGCGTGCGGCGCGAGGCCGTGCGCTCGCTGGAGCAGATCGGATTCCGGACGGACCTGGCGGACGCCGTCCGGGGCCTGTTCCACAACGACTCGCAGGAGGCCGTCTACGCCCTCCGGCGCCTGGCCGCGCTGCTGGGAGAGGCCCAGCAGGCCGAGGCGGCGCTCGTGCTGGCCGTCGTCCTGGAGGTCTTCGATCAGCAGCGGGACGCGGAGGTCCTGCGCGAGCTTCTGCGCCTGATCGCACGCGCAGCCGGCATCCTGGTCGGGAACTACCAGAAGACCCGGCAGTTCTTCGAGACGGCGCTGCGACACCTCGCCCGCGACTTCGACGGGCTCTGCTCCGAGATCGAGGACGCCCTGGCCGCCTGTGCCGAGCAGGCGCCCGAACTGGGGGCCGAACTCCTCTGGCGCGAGCTGGACCGCAACGAGAACGCCCGGGTGCGCAGCCTGCTGCTCAGCGTCTACGAATCGCTGGAGTCGGACCCGGACCGCGCGGCCGACCTGGCCCGGCGGGCCGTCTCGGAGCTGCTCAACCCCCTGTTGCCCGAGAGCGAGAAGACCAGGCTTCGGTACGGCCTGGTGCGCATCGGCGAGCCGGCCGTCCTGGTCGCCCTGGGGCGTCTGGGGCAGGCGGCCGGCGTCGAGCGGGCGGAACTGATCCGCCTGGTGGACGTCCTGTGCACCGAGAGCGACGTCTCCGACCCCACCATCCAGAAGGCCGTGGCGGCGCTGATCGACCTGCTCAAGCTGGGCGACGCGTCCACGCGGCGCAGCGTCGTTCAGGCCGCGGTGCTGGGCCATCCGCGCGTCGAAGCGGCACTGCAGGAGAGCCTGGCCCGCGAACTGCTGGAGCTGAGTTCCGAGCTGCGGATGCCGGGCATCCTGGACTCCATCCAGGCCACGCTGGAGCGCATCGGGCCGCCGGCACTGGGGCCGGCGGTCGCCATGGTCGCCCGGGACTACCCCTGCGAGGCCGCCAACCGGGCCGCCCGCGCCATCGCCCGCATCGTGCAGGACGCTCCGGACCGCGTCGACGGCGCTGTGGCCGGGCGCATCCTGGAGCAGTGCCTGCGCCTTCTGGACTCCCCGGACCTGGGCGAGGGCGCGTTCACCGGGGCGTTGGCGGCCGTCTGCGGCTACACGGCCGAGGGCGCACGGCACTTCGACGACTGCCTGCGGCGCCTCAAGGACCCCCTCTGGTCGCTTCCATATGCCATGGACGCCCTGGACGCTCTGGGCATCATGGCGGGTTCGGCCAACGCCTCCGAGCGCCACCAGCGGGAGCTGTTCGAACTCTTCGACGCCATCGTCACGCACCAGGCGCGCGCGCGCATGGGCGTGCGCAAGGAGACGCCGGAGGGACCGGTCTACGAGTTCGGCCGGGAGATCAACTTCGACATCCGCGTCGTGCCGGCCGCCGTCAAGGGCCTCGAGCGCCTCTGCGTCGGCGGGGGCAGCCCGGCCGAGTTGCGCACGGCGGTCGTCAGGCGCCTGCTGGTGCTGTGGGAGGGCGTCTCGAAGGTGCGCGTGGTCTGGGGGCCGGCCGCCATCGAAGCGCTCATCGGCGCCATGTGCAGCGTCGCGTGCTCGCCGACGGCCGCCGTTCTGATGAAGGTGCTCCTGGGGGCCTCGCTGCTGCGGTCGCTCAACAAGCTCAGCGTCGTGCGCAGCATCGGCCGCATCGGCGCCCAGATCGACGCCACCCCGCAGCTCCATCGGTTCATCCTCGAGGCGGGCGAGCGGCTGCTGGAGGAATGGGAGGCATGCGAGGTCCAGGACGAGGAGCGGCGCCTGGAACTCCTTCGGAGCGCGGCGCTCCTGGCGGCCAATCCGTCGCTGGACGGCTCGTCGGCGGACGTGCTCGACCTGCGCGAGTACACCCTCCAGGGCCTCTACCGCGGCCTGCGGGAGGGCATGAACGAGCTGCGCGAATCCCTCCTGCGAATGCGCGACTGCCCGGACCTGCCGGAGGAGCAGAGGCGCGAGATCGACGAACGCCTGGGCAAGGCATTCGGTCTGATCCGCGCCGGGTCCGGCGGCTGAAGACGCCCCGCCGGGGTCATTCGGTGGCGGGTGCCTCGGCCCACTGCGCGTAGAACGACCCGATCGCTGCCTGCGCCTCCAGGCGGAGCGGGACACGGGTCTCGGGGTGCAGCCAGACCCGCGCACTGCTGAAATCGGCCGCCCCGGCGGCCTCCTCCAGCTTGCGCACGCCCACGGCAAGCTGCAGGGCCTCGACCGTTCCGGCGGACGTCTCCATCGGCCTGCGCCCCTCGTCGACCACGGTCACCTGGTAGGCGTCCTCGCCCTGCACGACGCGCACGCTCCGGCCCGGACCGGCGGCGCGAAGCGCCAGGAAGGCGCAGGCCGCGTCCAGGCCCACGCCGATCGCGCGGGTCTTCTCCCTGGTCCGGCCCTTGCGCACCTTCCGCTTCACAACCGTCGCCCGGCCGGCCGACCAGTCGAACGACGTGGCGTAGCTCGTCGTCCGGTCGCCCGACCGCGACTCGAAGACGGAGTCCAGCGGGCGCAGTCCCGTGGAGTCGATGCGCGTGCGCCCGGAGGCCTCCATCGTCCAGAGCGACTGGACGATGGGCAGGGAGCGGACGGTGTACTCGACCAGCAGGTCGCCCCCTTCGCGGCGGGTCGTCAACTCCAGCCGGGCGGCCGCCAGATCATTCCAGCCGAACACGTACACGAGTTCCTCGGGCGGGTCGAACGGGAGGGACAGGCCGGACAGGAATGTCTCCGGCAGGCCCGGGCCGAAGTCGACCGAGGCCATCCGGCGCCGGCTCCATGCCAGCCAGAGCACGCCGGACGCAGCCAGGACCAGAACGGCGAGGCGGCCCCACCGCCTCCGGAGCCATGCCATGCGGAGCCTCTCGATGCGGATGCACGCGTTCTTCCGGGAACTCCCCCGATTATACACGTCCCCGGGCCGCGTCCGCAAAGCGGCCGGCGCCGACCGGGCGTCCCGCAGCACCGGCGCTCCAACGGGCCCGCAGGCACGCGCCCGCACGGCAACTGCTCGTTGACCCTCTGCGCACCAATGCGGTAACATGGCGCAGGTTCCCGTGTATGCGGAACCCCGAGGGCAGACCATGCAGCGCATTGAGGCGCGGTACAGAGCGAAACGACCGGTCGGGTTGTACGTCCTGGCCCTGGTGACGGGCGTGCTCGCAATCGGCGGATGCGGCACGCCGGCGCCTCCGCCGGCGCCGGCCGCCGTGTCGCCGCTGACCGATCAGCAGCACGCCCGATACGCCGCCGCCGAAGCGCATCTGCGCTCGCCGGAGGCGGAGGTGAGGCGACAGGCGGCCGTGGCGCTGCTTTCGATGGACTACGCGCCGGCGTTCAATGCCGTCGTCGGCGCCCTGACGAACTCCCCCGACGCGACCGTGCGCATCAGCATGATCCGGGCGGCGGCCTTCTGCGTGGACCATCGCTGCTTCGAAGCCGTTCTGTCCAACGTGAGCCATCCGGACGCGGAGGTCAGCGGGGAGGCGGCCCGGGCGGTGGCCCGGTTCACGCGCGCGGAGGAGATCGACAGCGTGGTGGCCATGATCGGTCGGGAAGACACCACGGCGGAGCAGCGCAGCCTGCTGTATCGGGCGTTGGGAGACGCCCTGGCCGTGCGGGCCACCCCCGTTCTGCTGAGCGGACTGGAGAGCGCCGACCCGCAGGCGCGCACGGCGGCGCACGAGGCCCTGCGCAGGATCTCGGGCCGGGACCTGCCGCTCGACCTGGCCCAGTGGCAGGACTGGTGGACGGCCAACGCCTACCGGACGCGCGAGGACATCCTGTCCGAGCATCGGCAGGCGCTGGCCCGCGAGGTGGAGTTCAGCCGTGAGCGGATCGGGCGGCTGACCGAGGAGAAGCAGGAGTTGATGCGGCTGATCACCGCCGCGGCCACCGAGACGCCCCCGACGCTGCTGGCCGCTCTGGGCAACCGCTACGAGTCGGTCCGGCTCTACGCGTCCGTGCGGCTGGCGGCGCTGGATGCCCAGGTGATCGGCGGGCTGCGGCTGGACGAACGCGACTACAACGTGATTCGGGACGCGCTGGAGGATGCCTCGGCCGACGTGCGGCGCAACGTGGTGCGCTTTGTCGTGGCACTGTCCGCGCCATACCGCGAAGACCTGGTGCGCAAGGCTCTGGGCGATGACGACCCGGGCGTTCTGACGGCGGCCGTCCTTGCCGTCCGCAGCAGCACGGGGCCGGAGGCGGCCGCCCGTCTGGCGGATCTGCTGACCAAGTCGCCGCACGCAGCGGTGCGGACCGAGGCGGCGATCGCGCTGGGCAAGGTCGGCTCGCAGGAGTCCGTGCCGGCCCTGCTGACGGCTCTGGACGACGTGGAGGAGAACGTGCGCTGGTTCTGCGTGGAAGGGCTGCGCAAGCTCGGCGCGGTTCACGCGGTGCCGCGGATATCGGACCTGCTCCTGCGCGACCCCAGCGAACGCGTGCGGCAGATCGCCGCAGGCGCCCTCGGCGAACTCGGCCAGCCGGCGGGCGCCGTCGCCCTGGCGCAGGCGCTCAAGGACCGCAACGAGAAGGTGCGCGAGACGGCCGCCGCGTCGCTGCTGGACCTGGCGACGGACAACGCCGACCGGATGAGCGTCATCGCGGACAAGCTGCGGCGGGAGGGCATGCTGGATCGGTCCCGTCAGGTCCTGCGCAGGATCATCGAGCAGTTCCAGGACGTGGAGGACGCCGCCGCACAGGTGGCGGGCGCCTACCGGGCCCTGGCGGAGATCGAGCAGGAGCAGGGCAATTGGCCGGCCGCCGCCGACGTCCTCGAGCAGCTCGACACACGGATGGGCGGCGACCCGGACGTGCGGCGACGGCTCCTGGCGTGCTGGATCCGGGGCGGCCAGCCGCAGCGCGTCGGCCCGGCCGTCGAAGGCTGGCTGGCCGGCGCCGATGGGGCCAACCGCGTCGCGGTGCTGGAGCTGGCCCTGCATGCGGCCGAGCTGCTGCTCCATGCGGGCAGCCAGCGGGAGGCCTCCGCCATTCTGGACCTGGTGGACGGAGCCCGCAGCGCGGCCGTCGACCGAGCCCTCGAGACGA
>JAAYEJ010000082.1 GCA_012728835.1 Candidatus Brocadiaceae bacterium
CGGCCTCCGCCGCCCGTGCCGGCGCCTCCGTGCGGCAACGACCGCGACGCCGGCTCACCCGTGCCGCTGCCCGCCGGCCCCGCCTGACTTGCCGGCGGCCGCTGACGCGATTCCTGACGCACGATCAGCACAGCCGCCAGGATAACCGCCACCGCCAGCCCCGCCAGAACCACCGCCACACAGATCAACGGTGCCAATGACATCAGCGCCTGCCTGGGACCAACCGTGGTATAGACCACCGCCAAGGCCGTACCGATGCCGTCCATCCGCGTCACCTCACACGCCAGACGCCATGCGCGTCGCGCCGGGCTGTGCCCCGATGGGTCTTGCCCGCCGTGCCGGTGGGTGCCATGCCTGCCCCGTCAGGCATGGGCAAGCCTCCATGGCCCTCCCGCGTGGCTGCTCCTCGACGGGCTCGGGAACAACGTCAAGCAGCCACCTTACGGGCCGTGCCGCTCACGCCCGGACCTCGGCCCCGCGCAGCGCCCGGACGTACTCGGCGAACCGGTCGCCGCGCTGCTCGTAGTTCTCGAACTGGCCCCACGACGCGTGCCCCGGACTCAGCAGCACGACGTCGCCCGGCTGCGCCAGCTCGGCCGCCCGCGCCACGGCCCGGTCCAGTGTTTCAACCGTCTCGGCGCCGCCATAGTGTCGTTCCGCGAGCAGTTCGGCCAGCATCGGCGCCGTCTGCCCGATCAGCAGCACCGCGCGCGCGCCGCGGGCCAGCGCATCGGCCAGCGGCCCGAGGTCGATCTTCTTGTCGTAGCCCCCGGCGATGGCGATCACCGGCCGGTCGAACGCCCCCAAGGCCACCTCCGCCGCCGCGGGCGTCGTCGCCTTGGAATCGTTCCAGTACCCCACGCCCCCTACCTCGGCGACCAGCGACAGCCTGTGCGGCAGACCGGCAAACTCCGCCGCCGCACGGGCCGACTCCGCCAGAGGCACCCCCTCGCACCGCGCCGCCAGAGCCGCCGCCAGGAAGTTCGCCGCATTGTGCCGCCCCGGCAGCCGCAACGCCGACGCCAGCGGCACACGCTCCGTCACCCCGTCCAGCCGCAGGACGCAGTCGCCGCCGTCCAGCCAGGCCCCCTCGTCCAGCGACTGCGTGACGCTGAATCGCACAGTCCGCGCCTGCGTCCGCCGGTCCCAGCCCGCGACCAGCCGATCCCACTGGCTCGACGCGCCATCGGCCGCCGGGAGCACCGCCCAGTCGTCCGTCGCCTGAAACCGCAGGATGCCGAGCTTCGCCTCGGCGTAGGCTTCCATCGTCCCATGGTGGTCCAGGTGGTTCGGCGCCAGATTCGTCACCACGGCCACGTGCGGGCTCCACCCCAGGGACGCCGTGTCCTCCAACTGGAAACTCGACAGCTCCAGGCAGACCCGGTCCTCGGCCCTCAGCCCCGGTTCGCCGTCCAGCAGATCCAGCAGGCTGCGGCCGATGTTGCCGCCCAGGTGCGTCGTGTACCGCGTCGCCAGCGCCCGGGCCAGGAGGCTCACGGTCGTGCTCTTGCCGGCGGACCCCGTGACCGCCAGGACGGGGGCTGCGCACTCGCTCACGAACAGGTTGATCTCGGTTGTCAGCGGCACGCCCGCCCGCCGGGCCACGTCCAGCATCGGCGCGTTCTTGGGCACCGCCGGATTCACCACCACAAGGTCCGCCTGCGTGAAATCGTCGCTCGCGTGCCCGCCGAGGTGCAGCGTGACGGGCTGGCCCTGGAGCTGACGGAGACTGTCCTGAAGCTGGTCGGCGGTTTTCAGATCGGTCACGGTGACGGCTGCGCCGCGCCGCAGGAGATGCAGGACGGCCCCGAGGCCGCCGCCGAACCGCCCGAGGCCCATGACTGTGACACGCCGACCGACCAGATCCATAGCCGTTCCTCAGCCGGATGCCGCCAGAACACAAACGCCGCGACACGGGACACTCCCACGCCGCAGCGCTGTCGCCGGAGACCCCGCGACGCGCGCGTCCGACGGACAGCGGCGCCCTGCGCCAACGGTCCGCCGGGCTCGCCCGCAGGCGATCCTCTGATCGGAACGCGGCCGGCGCCGCCGTTCCGGTGCGCCACGGGCGCCTTGTATCCGGGCCGCCACAGGCCGACATCCCGTCGGCCGGCGGCGCTCAGGCACGCCAGGCCCGTGCCGCAGTGCGATGCGCGAGTTCAGCTCGCGGCGGCCACGCGCTTGGCCAGCGCCTCGGCCAGATCGAATTTCATGCTGAGAATGGCGGCCTCGACGGCCTCTTCCCACGTGTCTTCGCTGTACGCCTCGTACCCGGGACGCGTCCACGCATAGATGATGCCGCGGCTCGAATTGACCACCGCGCCCCATCCGTCATCGTGGAACGCCGCCACGGAGTCTTCTCCCGTGGCGCCCTGCGCACCGTAGCCCGGCACGAGGAACAGACTGTTGGGCATGACCTGACGAAGCATCCGCGCCTCGTCCGGATACGTGGCCCCGACCACCGCGCCGACCAGGCTGTAGCCGCTGTCGCCAACGCAGCCGGGGAAATTCGCCCACTCATTGACCTTCACCGCCACGTGCTGGAACACGCGACGGCCCTCGGCGTCCGCCAGATCCTGGATCTCGCGCGCCGACGGATTGCTCGAACGCACCACGACGAAAATGCCCTGACCGTTGTCGCGGGCCTTGTCGATGAACGGCTTCACCCCGTCGGTCCCGAAATACGGGTTCACCGTGATCGCGTCCACGCTCACGGCCCTCTCGCCGCCGGACCCGTCCGGAATGTACACCTCGTCCAGGTACGCCGACGCCAGGGCCTCGCTCGTGGAACCGATGTCCGCCCGCTTGATGTCGCCGACGACGATCAGCCCCTGGCTTTTGGCGTAATCCACCACTCGGTGATACGCCTCCAGCCCGGCCGGACCGCACAGCTCGAAATGCGCCATCTGGAGCTTCACCGCCGGAATGTGCGGCGCTACGATGTCGATCACCACCTGGCAGAATTCGTTCACCGCCGCGGCATGTTCCGGGAGGCCGCTCTTGCTGTGAGCCGCGATCTCGCGTATCTGCTTCGGCAGCGACGTGTACACGGGGTCCAGCCCGACCATGGCCGGCGTCTGCTTCTCTTCGATAGCCCCGAGCAGCCGTTCAGCGAAGTGCTTTGCCAATTGCGTTCCTCTCCCCTGGAATCAGTAGTCAGTAGACAGTGCGAAATACGACGGCGAGGGCCGCGACACTCCCGCCGCCGGCCTTCCGCACGATCGGTACCCGTGGTGGGCGGCCGTAGGACCCTCCCGGCCACCCCTCCCCATAATCAGGCACGAGTCTATCAGAAGAGTGCCCCGATTCAAGCAATTTCCGGGCCAACACCATTTGTCAAATCCCAGGCCCGCCGGACCCACAACCGCTTGACAAGCCCGCCCATCCTACCCATCCACCTGGTAGAACCCCCCCCTCCCCACGCCGCCTCCCCAGAAACCGCCTGCGCAATTTTCCCCAGACCAGGAATCCTCCCCGGGCAACGGCATTTCTCCCTGTGTTGCCACACATAATGTACACCGCGCGCAGGTCGAGTCCACAGAACCGGTGCCCCTCCCGCGGCCACGGTCTTGGATTTCGCCGGCAAGGTGCTATCATGGCGTGCTTGCCGCCGGTCTGTCGGGCGGCGGGAGGGACGTATCGAATGGACGACGCGCTGGCTTCGGGGATTCGTGACTGGTTCCTCGCCTACGTGGACCGATTCCGGTCCGAGGGCGACCTGGCGCCCATGCAGCAACTGAAGCTGGATCACAGCCTCCGCGTGGCCGAGGCCGCCGAGGCCCTGGCCGGACAGGAGGGGTGGTCTGCCGCCGCAGTGCGTCTGGCCCGCGCGACGGGGCTCCTGCACGACGTGGGCCGGTTTCCCCAGTTCGCCCGGTACGGCACCTTCGCCGACCGCCACAGCGTGGACCACGCCCGGCTGGGCTGCGAGGTGCTCCAGGCCGAAGACGCGCTGGCCCCCCTCGATCCTGCCGCCGCCCGGGCCCTGGCCGACGCCGTCCGGTACCACAACTGCCTCACGATCCCGACGGACCTGCCGCGGGAGTCCCTGCCGCTGGTGCGACTGACGCGCGACGCCGACAAGCTCGACATCTACCGCGTCGTCCTCGACTCGATCACCTCGGGCGCCGCGCGGCGACACCCCGAAATCCTGGTCGGCGTGGACCTCGACGGTCCTGCCGGGCCGGCCGTCGTCGCCGACGTCGCCGCCGGACGCATGGCTTCCCACCACGATGTCCACTCCATGGCCGACTACCTCCTGCTGATGGCCGGATGGGTCTACGACATCAACTACCCGGCCACGATGCACGAGCTTCGCCGTCGCGGCATCCTGGAGACCATGGCCGAACTCCTGCCCGACCAGACCGAGGTCCGCGCCGCCCTGGCCTGCGTCACCGCCGAACGAGACCGCCGAACCGCGTGACGCATGCCACATGCGGCGCGACTGCATGCCGTCAGGCTCCGAGCCCGTCGCAGCAGCCACACGGGAGGGCATGGAGACCCGCCCATGCCTGACGGGGCGAGACTGTCCGACAATTCGCCGTGCGTAACATACCGTGAAATATGGCGATACGACACCACGGGCGTAGGGTGGCTGCTTGACGCAGTTCCCGAGCACCGTCGAGGGGCAGCCACGCGGAAGGGCATGGAAATTCGCTCATGCCTGACGGGGCAGGCATGGCACCCAGCAACAACCAACCACGCATCGAATTGTCGGACAGCCTCGACGGGGCAGGCATGGCACCCAGCAACAACGAACCACACATCGAATTGTCGGACAGGCCCGACGGGGCAGGCATGGCACCAGGCTGAGTGACCGAACCACGCGAAGCGGGCGAGGAGGCTTGGAATTCGGTCGCGCCGTCAGGGGGCCGCCTCCGTCAGACGCCGGCGCACCGCGAGCATGTCCGTGCCCGTGACCGTGCCCGATCGGTCGATGTCGCATCGAGGGACAAGTGCCCGACCGGCCGCTTCGCGGACCCG